>JAPPLF010000113.1:3211-6302 GCA_028874215.1 Acidobacteriota bacterium | reverse complement strand
TCCAAATGGGATTCCACCTATTCGAAGGGCAGCCAGCTCTACCTGATCCACTGCGCGGCCTGCCACGGGAAGAACGGCGAAGGAGGCGTGGGCGTCCCCCTGAACCTGCAGAGCTTCCTGTCCGTCGCGCCCGAAGGGTACATCCGCCGCTCCATCTTCTACGGGCGCCTGCCGCGCCAGATGATCCCGTTCGGCACTTTCCTCAAGAAAGAAGACATCGAAGCCATCGCCGCCTACGTGCGAAGCTGGCAGCTGCGCGACTACGCCGGCATCGACCAGAAGCGGGTGGCGGGCTCCGTTTCCCGCGGAAAGCTCTTTTTCGACGGGATGTGCTCCGGCTGCCACGGGCGCGACGGCCTCGGCGGCCCCCAGGTGGGCGGCGGCCACGTGACCAACGCCATGGCGGGCTACGCCGGACCCGCCCTGAACAACCAGGGCTTTCTCAAATCCGCCACCGACGGCTACATCAAGGCGACGATGATGCAGGGCCGCGTCGGTACGCCGATGGGCGCCTACCTCAAGGGCAAGCAGGGGATGGTGGAGCTGACCGAGGAGGAGATTAACGACATCGTCGCCTACATCCGCACCTGGGAAAAACGCGATTCGGGACCCGTAGACCCATGGAGGGACAAGTGATGCCGAAGTTCAACCGCCGCAAGTTTCTCAAGACTTCCACCGCGCTGGCCACCGGACTCGCCATGGGCGGGACCCTGACACGCGACAAGGAACTGTTCCAGCTCGTCACGGATGCCGAAGGCGCCCAGGACACGCGGAAGCTGGTGCCCACGCAATGCCCTTACTGCGGTGTGGGGTGCCACACCTACTACGTCGTCGAGAACGAGAAGATCGTGGCGTGCATCCCGGACAAGGACTCCCCCGTCAACCTGGGCCTGCAGTGCATCAAGGGCCTCACGGCCGCGGAGTCCCTCTACGTCGACCGGCTGGAGGAGGTCCTGATCCGCAAGGACATGTCCAACCCGCTGACCGGGCACGTCTCGAAGACGAAAGGGCGCTTCGATAAGGACGTCTTCCGCGTCGGCACGTGGGAAGAGGGCATGGAGGTCGTCTCCAACATGGTCGTCGGGGTCGTGAAGAAGCACGGGGGAAACTCCGTCGGCATCTACCAGTCCGGCCAGCTGACCATGGAGGAGCAGTGGCTGGACAACATCTTCTACAAGGGCGTCCTCCAGTCGAACAGCATCGAGGCCAACGCCCGGATGTGCATGACCTCGGCCGTGACGGGCTACATCCACAGCCTGGGAAGCGACCACCCGCCGGGGAACTATTCCGACATCGAGGACGCCGACTTCATCAACCACTGGGGCCACAACGCGCGCGGCTCGCACCCGGTGCTGTTCTGGCGCGTGGCCGCCACCAAGGAGAAGCGCAACATCCCGACCATGGTGGTCGACCCGCGCTATACCGGGACGATGGACGGCTACGCGCAGATCAACCCGAACAACAGCCTCTCGATCACCATCCGCCCAAACGGCGACCTCTCGCTTCAGAACGCCATCGCCCACGTCCTGATGAAGGAGTTCCCCCAGGCCGTGGATGAGGCCTTCATCCGCCAGCACACGGACGGGTTCGACGGCTACCGCGAAGGCATCATGGCCCGCTACAGCCCGGAGCAGGTCATCGACCGCACGGGCATCGCCCCCTCCGTGGTCAGGCGGATCGCCTCGATCTGGGCGGACGCCACGCTCAAGGGCAAACGCCGCAAGCGAGGCGGCGTCCTCTCCTTCTGGGGGATCGGGTACAACCAGTCGCTCCACGGACAGCACCGCAACATCAACATCATCAACCTCCATCTGCTGACCGGGAACATCGGCAGGCCGGGAGCAGGCCCGTTCTCCATGACGGGACAGCCCAACGCCATGAGCGAGCGCCTGATGGGCGGCCTGACCGGACGGCTCCCGTTCAACGAGGGCATCAAGAACGCCGCGCACCGCAAGAAGATCAACGAGGCCTGGGGCCTCCCGCCCGGCCGGCTCGACGTCACCGCCAAAGCCCCGAACAAGGGCATGACCATCGGCATGTTCGAGCGCGCGCTCAAGGGCGACATCAAGATAATGCAGTTCGCCTACGCCACCCACGTGGACCTGCCGGAGGTGGATACCCTCATCCGGCCCGCCATCACCAGGACGTTCACCTACATGGTGGAGGCCTACCGGCACGCCCCGAACCTGCTCTACGGCGACGTCATCTTCCCCGCCGCCACCCACGGGGAGAAATGGGGGGTGTACCAGAACAGCGAGCGGAAGATGTACGTCACGGACAAGGCCATGGAGCCGCCCAAAAACTGCCGGCCGGATCTGGACGTCATCATCGACGAGGGCAAGTCCATCGCGGCGAAGCTCGGCCTGGACGCGGAGAAGATATTCCCCTACGAGCGGAAGGCGGACGGCTTCTACGACCCCGAAGAGGTCTACCGGGACATCATAGCGGCCAGCAAGGGATCGGATGCGGACCTGACGGGGATGCTCGAGGTGGAGAAGCGCGACAAGCTCTCTCCCTACGCGCAGCTCAGAAAGCGCAAGGGTCTCTTTTATCCCGCCCCCACCTACGAGATCGCCAAAGAGGGAGGGGTCCCGCGCAAGTACATGGCGCAGGAGACCGGCTGGGCGGACAAGCCCTACAGCGCCTTCCGCCGCAAGAACGGCAGGGCGAAGTTCAAGCTCACCGAGCAGGACTACTCGCGCGCCAGGGAGCTCACGGATATCTTCGCGAAGGCGGGCAAGGACCCGAACTTCTTCGCCATGGACCACTACGACGTGCTCATCGAGATGCGCGACGCCGGGCTGACGCCGGAACTGCCGGATTTCGACTACTACGGAAAATCCATGGCGGAGATCAAGAAGGCCGACAAGTACCCGTTCTGGCTGAACTTAGGGGTCGTCTTCGAGCACTTCCACACCACCAAGACGATCCGGGCGGCCACCACCCGCCGGCTGGTGCCGGAGCAGTACCTCGAAATGAACCCCCGCGACGCCCGGCGGCTGGGAATCGAGGACGGGGAATGGGTGCGGGTCGTGACGCCCCGGGGCAGCTACGAGGCGCGGGCCAGCATCGGCACGAAGAGCAAGGTCAA
>JAPPLF010000113.1:0-3111 GCA_028874215.1 Acidobacteriota bacterium | reverse complement strand
CGCCCCGGGGCAGCTACGAGGCGCGGGCCAGCATCGGCACGAAGAGCAAGGTCAAACCCGCGCGCAACAAGGTCATGCCGGGGCAGGTGTTCTCCCCGTGGAACCTTTCCGTCGCGGACAGCGCGGATCCGAAGAAGAACCGCTGGCTCGTCAACGCGGTCACCCACCGGGCTTTCGACCCGGTATCCGGCCAGGCGGACTTCAAGCACGTAAAAGCGAGGATCGAGAAAATCTAGGCCTCCGGTGAACCGGGAGAGACGGGGAGGGAACGCTCGCCTTCCCCGTCCCGCCGGGCCTGGAGGACTTTTGGGAGGAGAGAGATTGGGTCTGAACAGACGGACGTTCCTGCTCGCCGGGGCAATGGCGCTCACGGGCGTCGCTTCGGTGCTCGCGACCGGACGGAGGAGTTTCGCGAGGGCCGGGGCGCGTTTTCGCCGCCTCCTTCGCCCGCCCGGCGCGCTGAACGCGCGGGAGTTCCTCGACCGGTGCATCCGCTGCGCGCGGTGCGCCGCCGTCTGTCCGAACACCGCCATTCAGATGACCGGGTTCGGCCACGGCCTCAGAAACCTCAACACGCCTTACATCGTCCCCCGCGAGCAGGCCTGCATGCTTTGCATGAAGTGCACCGAGGTCTGCCCGACGGGCGCCCTGACGCAAATCGTAGCAGACGCCGACGCCGTTCTCTCTCAGGTCAAGATGGGACGCGCGGTGGTGGATCAGGCCATGTGCTACTCCTACCAGGGGCGCACCTGCGGGGTGTGCATCCGCGCCTGTCCCTTCCCGGGGGTGGCGATGAAGACGGGCATGTACGAACAGCCCATCGTCACGGACGCCTGCGTGGGCTGCGGGCTCTGCGAGCGCGCCTGCATCCACGTCCCCCAGGCGATCCGCATCGTCCCCGTGGAGTCCTGATACCGTGATGCGCCGGCTCATGAGAAGGGGGATCCAGCTGGGGGCGCTCGGCCTGCTCCTGGCCGTGCCCGCCCTCAACTACGGGGGCATCCTCTACCAGCAGTACGGCAAGAACGGCTACCACAAGATATCCCTGACGGGAACCGTCTTCGAGCAATGGCTCTACCACCTGTTTTCGGTCACCCTCGGTCGCCTGGCGGACCCCGCCGCCCGCTCGATGGACTGGGTGGGCAACTTCGGGTCGTTCTCCGCCTTCGGGTTCCCGATTCTCGACCCGGTGGTCGCGGCGGAGACCGTATTCCGCGCGCCGGGCGTCTGGCTCGCCCTCCTGGCGGGAGCCGCGCTCCCGCTCCTCGTGGCCGCCCTCCTCGGGCGGATCTTCTGCGGGTGGGTCTGCCCGGTGAACACGCTCCTGGAGGGATTCGACCTCCTGAGACGGCGCGCGCTGCCGAAGATCGGGGTCCGTCCGCCGGACCTCAAAGTCCCCCGGTGGGCCAAGTGGGCGCTGCTGTTCACGGGGCTTGCCGCGGCGGTCGCCTTCGACGTCGCCCTGTGGGCGAACCTCCTCCCCCACGTCCAGATCGGGCGGGACGTGTTCTCCCTCATGGTGTTCGGCGTCACCAACGGCGGCGTCCTGATCTTCTCGGGCGTCATCCTGGGCGAGTTGCTCCTCTCCCGCCGGGCGTGGTGCCGCTCCCTCTGCCCGACCGGCGCGCTTCTGGGCCTCTTCGGCTCGCTGGCCCCCTTCCGGGTGCGGAAGGCCGAGCGCGCCTGCATCGAGGGCTGCACGGCCTGCGCGAGAATCTGTCCGATGGGGGTCAACCCGGCGGGGTCGTTCTCACTCGCCGAATGCTACAACTGCGGGGTCTGTACGGCCGCCTGCCCCGACGACCTGCTGACCCTGGGGCTCGCCCCTCCGCGCCGGCGCTCGCCGGCCCGGCTCCTCGCGCGCCTCAAGAAGGGCGTCTCCCTGGGGCTGGGGACGGCGCTGCTCCTGGTTCCGCTCGCCGCATCCGGCCACCACATGCGGGGAAAGCCCCACTACGGCTACGCCGAGAATTACCCCCAGATCCCCACGCGCGAAACGCGCGTCCGGGTCGGCCGTTACGACATCACCGTGGTGAGCTATTTCTTCGAGGGGCTGCGCCGGCAGACTTCGGACACGCCGGACGACGTGCAGTTCTACGTCAGCCTCACGGACGCCAGGACCGGCCAGAGCTACACGGGCCCCCTGACCATCGAGGTGCGCCGTGGAAAGACCCGGCTGGCCGCCTTCCAGCACGACCGGCCTTTGGAGGAAGCCGTGTACCGGGTCCGCCAGTCGGTGCCGGGACCGGGGCTATATGACTTGAAGCTCGTGGCCGAGGGGTTTCAGGGGTCCGTCCCGGTCGAAGTCTGGGGCGATACCGTCTCCTGGATGCCGTACCTGGCGACGGGCGGGGTCGTGCTGTTCGTCCTGCTCCTCTTTTTTCACCGCAGGCGCTCCCGGGCGGCCCGCCGGAGGAAGACGCATGCGGCGCCCGGCGCGTAAGACCACCCGGACCCTCGTCTTTCCCTTGGCGCCGGCGACGCCTTCTCCCACTCTCTTTGACGTTGCGGAATACGCCAAAGCCCGGCCCGGCTGCCGGTCTGAGGATGCGCGATGAAGCCGATTGAATTCGACCGGCGGGCCTTCCTTCAGAAGGGGCCTTTCGCCTTTATCCAGGCGGTTCTCACGGAGTCCCGCGCCGGGGGCGCCGATACGCCCCGGACGCCGCTTAGGCCGCCGGGCGCAGCGCCCGAGGAGGAATTCCTCGATCTGTGCTGCGGCGTCGGCGCGTGTGCTGAGGTCTGCCCGGCCGAAGCCATCCGGCTGGTCCCGGGAGAGGACGATTCGGGAACCCGCCACCCGGTCATCGTCCCCCAGGAGGCCGCCTGCATCGTCTGTGAGGACCTCGCCTGCATGAAGGCCTGCCCGAGCGGCGCCCTCTCCCTGGTGCCCCGCGAGGAAATACGGATCGGGGTCGCGCAGGTGAGCCCCGACCGCTGTCTCGCGTGGAGCGGGACCGACCCGGGGTGCGACTACTGCGTGGACAGGTGCCCGCTCGGGAGCCAGGCAATCCGCCTCGAGCGCGCAGGACCTGTCCGGGGCCCCGTGGTCGAGGAAGGGTGCGTCGGGTGCGGCCTCTGCGAGTATTTCTGCCCGACGCAGCCCTCCGC
>JAPPLF010000112.1 GCA_028874215.1 Acidobacteriota bacterium | reverse complement strand
GTGGTAGAAGGCGGCGTCCGGGCTCTTGTGTCGTGCGGTTCGGGCCATGGCTACGATACTCGGTTCAACCGACTCGGGCACGATGGGGCGTCGGTTCACGTCCCTGATGAAAACAACGACTCAGAACCAAGAACGGCGAAGAAAACTTGAGAAAACCGGCAATTCTCGGGATTCCCGAAGTGACCGAGAAATCCGACCAAGTGACCACCTCGAAGTCCAGGAAAAACAGACTGTCCCCTTTTTCTGCTTTTTCTTCAATCTGGCCAAGCGGCGTTTCTTCAAAGAACGAAACTGTCCCCTTTTTCATGGCGAAGCGGGGGCTTGGCCGATTACCTGGCGAAGCGGCGGGCCGGCGGGTAGGTAAGGCAGAACTTCAGCGAATGGTCTGAAACTCGGGCGAGAGGAACAGGGCCCAGAGCAGGTCTTCCACCCCTTCCGCGTCCAGTGCTCCCCCGGGCCGGGGATTCCCCAACAGCGAGAGGGCCAGCTTCCGCTCCGAACCGGATGGATCCCGCGCCAGGCAGTAGCGGTAGAGCCAGGTGACCAGCTCGTCCTCCGACTCGACGCCCGGAGCTCGGGCAACGGGAGGATCGCCTTCTTCCCGGACCAGGCGATCCCGGTCCGGCTCACGGTCGAAAACGAAGAAACGGACGCTGGGGTGGATGTCGCTCCCCAGGCTTTTCTCGTCCACCCCTACAACGGCCCGGAAACGAGTGAATCCCCTCCCGTCCAGAGGAAAGACCAGCTCACCGGGCAGTCCGGTGACGAGCGCCTCGGAATATGCATGGGGGGTCCTGTCGGCGACCGTGCGGGTTGTCCCGTCCTCCGCCGTGATTCGCCGGGTCGTCCGCTCAACGAATCGGACGGGACGTTGCTGGAAGCCTCCTTCACCCTGGATGCGGTGCAACGGCGCCGCTCCCTCCGGACCCGCGAGTTCGGCGTCAGCCCAGGCCACTCGCACGCGTGAGGGATCGTAGGAATCCATATCGACCGCCAGAAGCCGCAACTCGCGGAACTCCTCGATGTCGACGTCGACCTCCACCTTGCCCCATCTGACGTTTCCGCTGTCGAAATGATTCCGGGGCGCCGGGCGGAGCTGCCCGGCCAATCTGGCGGCTCCCCGGTGGATCAACCGGTTCAACTCGTCTCCAAACGAGAGCTCCAGGGCCTGCAGGGTGCTGGATTCGTGGTTGCGCGCCGTCACCACCTGGTCCCGTATGGGGCGTCCCAGTGACCGGGTCAGGGGGCTGGACTTGAATCTCCAGGCACGGCTGGGACGGCCCGCGTCGCCCGACGCGGAGCTCAGGATCTTCCACTCGCCGGTCACCGAGGAGACACCGTCCAGGAACTGCTCCGCGGTCAGGCGTCTGGGAACCGGTCCCCCAAAAGCGGAGGCCGCCCCTTCCACCGGCGAGTCCTGGACCGGCGGCATCTGGTAGGTCCGTGACGTCAGGATCTGAACCAGCAACCGCCTGAGGTCGTGGCCGTTCTCCACGAAGTCCCAGGCCAGCCAGTCCAGGAGATCGGGGGACCAGGCGGCGCTTTCCGGATCGTCCATCTCCGGGACCAGACCGCGGCCCAGCAGGCGGTCCCAGATGCGGTTCACCAGGGTACGGGCGAAGCGGCCGTTGCGTGGCGAGGTGAAGAGCTCCGCCGCCTGCCGCCGACGCTGCTCCAGGCCGCCGGCGGAAACTGTCCCCAACTCGGGAAAGATGAACCGGGGGGAAGCCGTCCGTCCCAGCGGGGCGTCGCAGCGCACCAGCTCCAGTTTCTCCTCGGCGAAGAGACTGGCGAGGCCGTAGCTGTCGGACAACTTCCAGCGGTCCACGAAGCTGTCGTGGCAGGAGGCGCACTTCAGGTTGACGCCCAGGAAGACATGGGCGCTGTTTTGCGCCGCCTGCATGGATCGTCTCTGGCTGGCGCTGATCTCGCCCCGCCAGTTGACGCCGACCAGGAAACCCCGGGGATCGTCCTCGGCGGCCGGGTTCAGGAGCGACTGCACCAACCGGTCGTAGGGCAGATTCTCCTGCAGCGCCTTGTACAACCATTCCGATACGGATTCGCGCTCCCCGTGGTAGCGGACTCCTTCGTCGTTTCGCAGCAGGTCGTTCCAGTAGCTCATCCAGTGCTCGGCGTAGCGGTCCGAATCCTCCAGCAACGCTCGGATCCGCCGTTCCCGCTTATCTTCTTCCTCTTCCCAGAGGAAGCTCTCGATTTCCCGGGGGGAAGGCAGGAGCCCCCACAGATCCAGGTGGACCCGCCTCAGGAAGACCCGGTCCGGGACCGGCTGGGCAAAGGGTTTCCCCTGAGCGGAGAGGAACGCGGCCACGAAGCGGTCGATGGGATTGGTGAGGTGCGCCGGCTCTTCCGGGATCCGGGGCCAACGGGGCGCGAGCCGGGGCGTTGCTGCCGAAGGCGGCTGATCGGTGGGCCACCTCGCTCCCTGGTCGATCCACCTCCGCAGGAGAGCCAGTTCCTGCGGGGACAAGGGTTCTTTTCGGAAGGGCATCCGGGGTTCCTGGATTCCGCTGACCCGTCGGAAAAGGAGGCTGTCCCCACTTGATCCGGGCACCAGGGCCGGTCCGCTGGCGCCCCCCTTCAAGACGTCGGTCAGGGTCTGGAGAGAGAGCCCGCCCTGCAGCAACCGGGCATTGTGGCAGGAGTGGCACCGGTCATGGAAGACGGACTGGACCTGGATGGCATCTTCGGACGAACCGGACTGGCCCATGGACGGGACCTGGATCAAGGAAGCCACGGCCAGGACGACGACACCGCAAGGCCAGTTTCCGATTCGCGTCCTTGAAATCCGCATTTCCCAGGATGAGTCTACACCTCCCGCCGGGTTTGTTGGATAGGCCCGATCACCGCCGGGAGGAACTGCTATGCGCTCCCGTGCGAGACCCGTTCCAGGCTTCGGGTCAGCGACTGCTCCAGGAGGCGGTAGTAGTGGGGGAAGCGGCCCACGGCCTCCTGGAAGAGCTGCCGCAGATCCGGGTCCTGTGGAGTCCGTGAGGAGAGGTCCGCCATGAACTCCATGGCTTCCGCCTGAACCGGATCCACCTCGATCTCCAGCCGGCGGAGGCACTCCGCTGGACCCAGTCCGCCCTCTTCCAGAATGGCCCGGATGCTGCTGAATATGCCGTGATTCAGTCTGCGCGCCCACTTCAGCTCGATGGCCATGAGCTCCTGGACCTCGAAGTGCCGGGGGGCATTGACGTAGAAATGGTAGCGGCCGGCCCGGATCCGCACGAAGCGCACGTTTTCGATCAGGGTGGAGAGGGGATCGGAGACCATGGCCGTCAGGCTCCGCTTCAACACGCCGGGGTCCGACGTGGGCGGAAGCGGCAGGTGGCGCACCGATTCCCGCACCGGATCGCGCAACTCGGTGAAGGCCGTAAACAGGAAATCCTCGAATTCGCCGAGACGCCCCGGGTCGCCCAACTCCCGCGTCTCGTATTGGCTGTCGACCTGGTGCAGGACCGCCTCCACGGCCGCCTTGGCGTGTCCCGCTTCATGGAGCCAGCCCAGCCCCCGGCGCTTGCCGGAGAGATTGCGCCTCGCCAGCAGGGAGGCCGCCGACAGCATGGGAGGCGCGAAGTAGTGCCAGCAACGGGAGTGGAGCGGGTATTTGGGCTCGAATCGGCCCAGGTTGATGGGGGGATCGATGCCCTGGATGTAGGGAGAGTAGTAGCCCAGGAAACGGCTGAGGTGGTAGTGCTCGTCCAACAGGTCGAAGGGGCGGCGGCGGATCCGGCGGACCAATTCCCGATACCACTCCCCTTCTCCCCACCAGACGGACCAGGCGGCGTACTCGGGGTTGTGGAAGCGGCCGTCCATGGCCTCCCCGACGGTGAGGCCGGCCCCGGCGGTGTGCTCGTTGATCCGGTTCCATTCCGGGTGCTCACGGACCATCTCCAGGTGGATCTCCCCGACCGCGCGATCCACCTCGACCCAGTCTTCGGCCGAGGTCCCGTCGTCGCAGATGACTCGAAAGTCCAGGTCGCTCAGGCCCGGGACCAGGTCTTCCTTCTGCCACTTGGCCACCAGGGCGACCAGACGGGGCGTCCGCCGGCGCAGTCCGTCCCCGAGGGTCCGGCTGACCGACTCGAAATCGGAGCGGAGTTGTTCCAGCGTCGAGTTGTCCACGGGTTCAGTCCAGCTCCGTCCAGGCGCCCTGCCGGGCGGAACGGAAGACGGCGTCCATGATTCGAGTGGCCTGGAGGCCTTCCGGGCCGTCGAAGCGGGGCGGGCGGTCTTCCAATATGGACCGGGCGAAGTCGTCCACCACGGGGCCGTGGGCATTTTCCGGGTTGGGCACGGGCCGCTGCCGGATGTCGCGCCCCGCCGTGATGGTCACCGTCTCGCCGTCGCACGGATGGAGGGTGATTTTGGCGTCGGTGCCCACCAGGTGGATCTCGTCGGTCCAGGTCCGGCTGTTCCAGTTGAAGGAGACGGTGCCGGCCGGACCGTCTTCCCATTCCAGAAGCGCGGTGACCGAATCCTCAGCCGAATATCCGTGGGTCAGGGTCAGGACCCGGGACACCAGCTTGCCGGGCGGGCCCATCCACCAGGCCAGCAGGTCCAGCCGATGACAACCCACGTCGCTGAGCACTCCCCCGCCCGACATGGAAGGATTGATCCGCCAATCCGCGGCCTCCCCACCCCGACCCGGGTACCAACTGTGCAGCGCGATCCGGATCAGGACCAACTCTCCCAGTTCGCCCCGGTCCAGCATCTCCTTGACCAGTTGGAAGCGGGGCCAGAAGCGGCGATAGTAGGCCACCGACAACCTGCGGCCCCGGTCCCGGGCGACCCGGCACATCTCCCGGGCCTGCCGGAGATCCATGGCCATGGGTTTTTCCACCAGGACGTCCTTGCCCGCCTTCAGGGCCGCGATGGCCTGGGGGGCGTGCAGAAAGACCGGCGTCGCCAGGTAGACGGCGTCGACGGAATCGTCCTCCAGCATCTCCTCGAAGCGGACCTGGACCGCCTGGGGCGCAAGCGTCCTCAAGTCCGGCGCCCGGCCCTCCGGGTCCCGGCTGACCAGGCTGCGCAAGATACTGCCGGGTTGCGACCGGATCGCGGCGGCGAGCCGCTTTCGAGCCAGGTCTCCGGCCCCCACCAGGGCCCAGCGAACCTTGCGCGCCGTCATGCGGTTTCCAGGAGACTCTGTTTCAGGGCCCAGGCCAGGTAGGCGCAGTCCTCGTTCGTGGTCTGGGGAAACAGGGGCAGGCTGAAGACCTGATTGCCGGCCAGCGCCGCCGCGGGACAGCCGGCCGCGGCCTCGCCGTAGCCCCGCCGCGCCATGACGTCCCAGTTCCAGACCGGCGGGTAGTGGATGCCGCAACTCACCCGGTACTTCTGCTTGAGAGTCCCCAGAAAAGCGTCCCGGCCGAAAGGCACCCGGTCGGTGTCCAAGCGGCACACATAGAGGTGGCACCCGTGTCCGGGCTCGATCCCGGCGGGACGGATGATCTCCTCCACCCCTTCCAATTGCCGCTGCATCTCGCGGAAGACCTCGAGGCGGCGGGCCACCACCTGGTCGATCTTCCTGAGTTGCGAGATTCCCACCGCCGCCTGGACCTTGGTCATCCGGTAGTTGAATCCAACGGTGACCACACGGCTCTCCTTGCCGTAAACATAGCCGAAGGTCTTCATCCGGCGGACGCTCTCGGCGAACTCGTCGTCGTCCGTCGTCACGGCGCCCCCTTCCCCCAGGGTCGTCATGTTCTTGTTGGACTGGAAGCTGTAGCAACTGGCCTGTCCGAAGCCGCCGATGGGCCGTCCTTGCCACTTGGTGGAGACGGCGTGGGCGGCGTCGTAGACCACGGCCACTCCGGTTTCGCGCGTGAGGCGCTCGAACGCGCCGCAGTCGGCGGCCAGGCCGGCGAAGTGTACGGGGATCACGGCCCGGGTCCGGTCGGTCATGCGGCGGCGCGCCTGGACCGGATCCAGGCAGAGGGTGTCGGGGTCCACGTCGGCCAGGACCACTTCGGCGCCCCGGGCCAGTGCGCAGGTGGCGGTGCAGACGAAGGTGAGGGGGGTGGTGATCACCTCGTCTCCGGGACCCACGCCCAGCGCCATCATGCAGAGATCCAGGGCGGTGCCGCAACTGTTGACCGCCACCGCATGGTCCGCCCCCTCGTGGCGGGCGAAGGCGTTCTGAAAATCCCCCTCCTCGGGGAGGGGGAAGAAGCTGCCGCCGGCACCCGCCGCCGCTTGAATCACCTCCAGGGCGGCCTGGACGTCGTCCTGGTCGTAGAGACCGCCCATGGATCCGAAGGGGATCTCTCGAATGGGATAGGAGGATTGCCCGGCACCCATCAGTGGACCTCTTGTCCGGTTCCGGCGGCGCGCCGGTGAGCCCTGGCCGCCGCGCCGATGGTCGAGGGAGTCAGCTCGATTGCCTTCTGCTCCGCCAGTTGTCCAAAGTCGCGGATCATCTGTTGCAGGGTGTGCCGGCGAAAATCCGCGGGGTCCGAATAGTCGAAGATGTTGTGGGTCAGGACCACCAACGTCCGGACCAGGCCGGGAGGCCGGGCCTGCTCCCTCGACAGGACCTTTTCGATCATGTAGCGGTGATTCTTGGCGTCGAACAGTTCCACCCGGAGGTCCTGGGGATGCCCTCCGGACCAGAGCATGGAGTCGGGATCGGTGGTGACGGGGACCTCCACCAGCCGCATGTCTCCCTCCAGGAGCCGGTTCGCGCGGTGAGTCGAGTGGACGCTCAGGGGAGCGTTGACCCAGTTGCTCCGGAGCCCGGGCATGTTTCGTCCCGGCATGGAATGGGAGCAACTGGTGAATCCCAGGTTCTCGGTCACCGGGAAAGTGGAGTCGTTCGCCGAACAGTTCCCGGTTCGAAAGGTCTCGGGGACAAATCCGACCGCGTCGGCAAACTGATCCAGGGCTCGGCGGTACATGGCGTACTGTTCCTCGGCCGTATAGGCGCCGCAATAGTCCTGGTGCCCCTCCTCCTGGGGATGGAAGTGAAGGCCGATCTGGAACCCGGCGCCGGCCAGCTCCCGCAGGAGCGAGGGATAGGCCCGGGCGTCTCCCGGAACCACGAACAGGGTGCCGGCGCAACCGCTCGCCAGCAACAGGTCGCAAAAACCCCGAAGAGAGCGAATGCCCAACGCGGTGTTGTCGATGGCCTCCTGGGTGGCCTCGCAGTCGATGGTCCAACAGACGTGGATGGGGTCGTGAGAGTGCATGGGAGAATTCCGGCGCCGGGGCCGCGTCAGTCTATTACGGCGGGAAAGAGAGGATCAAGAGAGGCGCGCCAGCCGCTCGGCCAGCGCCGGCAGGATCCGGTTGACGTCCGCTTCGACCTTCAGATCGGCGATGTGATCGTGCGCGGTTTCGCCTCGATTGATGATGGCGTAGAAGGCGCCTCCCTGCCGGGCCGCCCGGGGCACCGAGGCCGCCGGTTCCACTTCCAGCGTGGATCCGATGGAACAGACCACCTGGGCTCGGGCGGCCGCCTCAAAAGCCGACGCCAATTTGTCCCGGGGCATGGCTTGGCCGAAGGAGACGGTCGCCGGCTTCAGGTAACCGCCGCAGGAACAGCGGGGTGGATCGCCGGTTCGGGCGAACTCCGAATAGACGGGGTCCGGGTCTTGCCGGAGGCCGCAGCCGGTGCACTCCACCATCCGATTGGTTCCGTGCAACTCGATGACTCTTCCCGGGGGATGTCCGGCCAACTGGTGAAGGCCGTCGATGTTCTGTGTGACCACGGCATTGAGACGCCCCTGCCGGTCCAGGCGCGACAACGCACGATGGGCCGCGTTGGGCCTGGCGTCCCGGAACCCCTCCCAGCCCTCCAGCTTGTACTGCCAGTGCCGGACCCGGGCCTCACGGGAATTCAGGAACTCCTGGTAGTAGACCGGCGTCCATTTCTTCCAGACGCCCTGGGGTCCCCGGAAGTCGGGGATCCCGGATCCCGTGGAGATGCCCGCTCCCGTGAAGACCAGGAAGCGCGGCCGCCCGCGCAGCCTTTCCACCAGCGGCGCCAATTCCGGAAAGGTCCCTTTCACCGGCATCCCTCTCGATCTCCTTACAGCGGGTCCAGGACGATTGAAGGTTGAATCGTCGCGGCGTCCGTTTCTCCGAGGGCCACCAGGCGGCCTCCGTGCAAGATCCGGCACCAGCCGCCGGGGAGAGGCGGATCGACAACAACCTGTCCCCCGTGCCGGACCCGCTTCGCTTCGGGATCCTCCAACTCGACCTGGGGAAGCTCCGGAAGCAGCGCGTCCAGGGGAAAATGGGCGCGCTCCCATTCCTCCCCCATCCGTTCGGGCGATACCGCCCGGGACAGGTCGAAGGAGCCGGAGCGAGTCCGTCTCAGACTCTCCAGAAAAGCCCCGCAGCCGATCGCTTCGCCCAGGTCGTGAGCCAGGGATCGGATGTAGGTTCCGGCGGAACAGTGAACCTGGAGCGTCCACTCCTCCCTGCCCCGTTCCAACAACTCGATTCCATGAATCCTGACATGGCGGAGGGGAGGCTCTCCCTGCTGCTTGCGCCGGGCCAATTCGTAGAGCCGCCGGCCCCCGACCCGAACGGCCGAGTAGAGCGGCGGACGCTGGGGGATCTCGCCCACGAATCGATCCAACAACTCCCGAACCTCCCGGGTCGAGAGGTCGGGAACGGGACCTTCCCGGACCACCGCTCCCTCCCGGTCATAGGTTTCGGTGGCCCTCCCCAGACCGATTCCGGCCAGGTACTCCTTGTCCTGGTTCTGGTAGAAACGGCTCAGCCGAGTCGCCTTTCCCAGGACCAGGGGAAGGACCCCGGTCGCCAGGGGATCCAGGGTGCCGGTGTGCCCCGCCCGGGTCCCGAGCGAGCGCCGCGCCGATTCCACGACGTCATGGGAGGTGGGGCCCTCCGGCTTGTCGACGACCAGGACACCGTCCGGGGCGGGACCGCGCGGGCCGCCTCGAGAGCGGCCGGCGGCATTGCTTGCGGCCCTGCGCCGCCGGGTCCGCCGTCTGCTCAAGATGCCGGGAATCCCTGGTCAACCGGATCCAAGAGCTGCTCCAGGCGGCCCAGGACTTCCGTGGCCACATGGCCCGTGTCTCCCTCCATTCTCAGGCCGGCCGCATTTCGGTGCCCTCCACCACCCAATCGGGACGCCACGATCCCTACGTCGTAGTCTCCCTTGGAACGCAGGCTGACCCGAACCTGACCGTCCCTGTCCTGGCGGACCAAGGCCGCCATCCGGATGCCCTCCAGACCCAGGGCATAGTTCACGAGACCCTCAGCGTCCTCTTCGGTGGCTCCGGCTTCGGCCAACATGGATTGCGACAGGTAGATCGACGCGATCCTCCCGGAGGGATGGATCTCCAAAGTGTCCAGGACCTTGACCAGCAGACCCACCCGGGATCGCGGCTGGTTCATGTAGACCTGCTGGGCGATCCAGCCCGGGTCCGCCCCCGCTTCGGTCAGGCGGGCAGCCGTGTGGAAGGTCCCGGCATGAGTGCTGGAAAACCGAAACGAGCCGGTGTCGGTCAGAATCGCCACATAGAGATTGGTGGCGATTTCGGGCGTGACGGCCACCTCCAGTTCCAACAGGAGCCGGTACACCATTTCGGCGACGGCCGCGGCTCCCGAGTCCACCCAGTTGAACGTCCCGAACGGTTCGGTGCGAGCATGGTGATCGATGTTGACCACCGGATAGCGATCCAGGTTCCGGACCCCGGGGCGGTTCAGGTCGTTGCACTCCAGGACGTAGACGGCGTCCCAATTCCCTTCCAACCGGTCGACGGTCCGAACTCGTTCGGCGCCTGGGAGCCAGCGGTAGACCCGCGGCACGCGATCGGCGTTGACGATGGTGACCGTCTTTCCAAGAGCTTCCAGGGCCAGTCCCAATCCCAGCTCCGACCCGATGGAATCCCCGTCGGGGCGAGCGTGAGAAGTGACGGCGAAGCGATGGTGATCCCGGGTGAAGCGGACGATTTCCTCGAGCATGGCGCCGTGCCTGCGTCGCGACACACCGAATCCGTGAGTTCGGTGCGCCGCACCAGGAGTGCGGGGAGAGCATACCAGCCCTTGGCAAAACAGGCCCAGCTCTTGGCAGGCGAAGGCTGCGAACGACGCCGGATCGGTCAACGCTGAGTTCCCGGACAGGCTCCTAGTCCCGAACCTCGCCGACAGACGGCCCGTCTGCCGCTGGAACAGGTCGGCGCGGGGGATGCCGGTGCGGTTGGCCGTCGATTGCATCGGCGAGCGAGCGCCAAGCCTGAGGAACGGTCTGCGGCGGCAGTCGCTCGGAAGGCCGTTTCCATTGGCGCAGAATGGCGCGACGATACTCCAGACCGCAGCGCGCGAGCGCCCACTCCTCATAGTCCGCGATGCGCCGAATGGCGGCGACGGTCAAGTCAACCGGTACGCGGGGCGACGGAGGCGCCTGTGCAGCCGGGATCATGTCGGGCCTCCAAATGGGCTCCCGGACCATCTCCAACGGCAGCCAAAGGGGGTGAAACTCGTAGCGGTTGAGGAAGACGCCGCCCTTGTGCAGCGTTCCGTACAGGAGGCCGAAACCCCACACCATGAGGATGTCGCCGTCGGACAGCGTGAGCGTATAGCAGCTCGATCCTGCTGCTCCTTCGGGCGGCCGTCTCTTGAGGAAGCCCGCTTCGAGCAGGAGGTTGCCTTCCGGACGCTCGATGTCCCGGCCCCAGTTCCAGCACTGCCGGTGCAGCAGTTTTTGCCCCTTGCGCCGGTGGGCGCCGATGATCGGGCTCACAGCCATGCGCCGCCCCACGCCAGCAAAGCGCTGAACCCGGTGGCTGCCACAGCCTGCCGACCCACCAACCGCAACGCGAATCCGCGACCCTGCTCGCGCGCAATCGTCAAACAGGTGACCAGGCAAGGCAGCAGCACGCCGGCCAGGTAGACGGCCGTCAACAGTTGGACGGCGCTGAGGCTTGCGGCGACGCCCGGCTCCGCCAGCAGCAGGATGCCGTCCTTGCGCACGCTCGCCAAGACCACCGCCAGGGCCGCTTCCGAGGGCAATCGAAAGGCGGCCATCGCCGGCTCGACGACGGCCGACGCAGCTTGCAGCGCGCCCAGCCAATGCAACAGGGAAGCCGCGGCTGTGATCAGAAAGAAGATCGGCAAGGCCCTGCGAAAGAACTCCCCAACAACGCCCTGCGCCTCAAGCCGGACGGCGCTCGGGCGCGGCCAAGTCAAGAATACCCGGCCCTCCGTCAACAGCACATTGAAGGGAGAACGAGCCGCCGGCGGCGCGCTGAGGCGGGAGTAGGCGAGAGTCGTAACGCCGAGATAGAGCAGGTAGAGTACGATCAACCCGGGTCGTCCCGCCGCGGCGAAGACCGCCAGCGTGGCTCCCAACTGATACGAACAGGCCGAACCGAAAGCGATGGCCGAGACGCATACGCCGCGCGAGCAAGCCGACGACGATCGCGCGCTGATGACGGCGGGCACGTTGCAGCCGAAACCCATCACGACGCGCGCCAACTCCCGGCCCGTCATGCCGAACGGCCGCAGCCACGGATTCATGGCGGTTGTCAGGCGATCCAGCAAGCCGCTCGCCTTGTACGCACCCATCAGCAGCGCATGGAGCACGACCACCGGAGTC
>JAPPLF010000111.1:107099-134400 GCA_028874215.1 Acidobacteriota bacterium | reverse complement strand
TCCGGTGAAGCAAAGTGGCGCCGAAGACCGGGCGATTGGAAATCGCCCTTCCTGGGGCGGCGGTTTCCTAACCGCCGAACTCCGGTGTGGCAACTTGGCGACGAAGACCGGGCGATTGGAAATCGCCCCTCCTGTCAACCGCCCTGGGAGACCAGCGTGACCTCGGTGACCTCCGGCGGACAGTTCAGGCGCAATGGGGCCGTCACCCCGATCCCCACGTTGGTGTAGAGCCATCCCTGGCCGACCCGGTAGAGGCCCTGGTCGTACTTGCGCCCGTACGGAGGCAGGAAGGGGGAGCCGATGAAGGGGAAACGGACCTGGCCGCCGTGGCTGTGGCCCGAAAGCTGGAGCAGGACCCGGCCGTCGGCCAGGAAGTCGTCGGCGAAGTCCGGTTCGTGCATCAGGAGGAGGGTCGGGTCCTCGCCGTTGCGGTTCGCCAGCGCCTTCTCAAAATCGTGGCGCCGGACCCAGCCGTCGTCCACGCCGGCCAGGTAGAGCGGTTGCCGGCCGACCGGCAGGGTCAACCCTTCGTTTATAAGCATGTGAATGCCGGAGCGGGTCAGTGCGTCGATCACCGCATCCGCGTTCTTCCAGTGGTCGTGGTTGCCCAGAACGGCGAAGACCCCGTACTTGGCGTCCAGGCGTCCCAGGGCCGGCGCCAGCTCGTAGATGGATTCGGCGGTGGAGAGGACGTAGTCTCCGCCCAGCAGGGCCAGGTCGGGCCGGCACTCGTTGGCCATCTCCACGGCGGCGTCGATGAGTTCGATCTGCGTGTGGGGGAAGAGATGGAAGTCGCTGAGCAGGACGATCCGCAGGCCGTCCAATGAACCGGGCAGGCTTGGGAGAGGCACCTGGACCCGCTCCAGACGGAGCCGTTTGACCTCGAGTCTCGTCGCGTAGAGCCAGGTCCCGCTCAACCCGACGTAACCGGCCCCCAAGCCGATTCCCAGGGTCTTCAGTACCTTTCTGCGAGTGATCTTCATGGATTGAGGATCAATCATAGCACCCGTCTGGAGCGGCGACTTTCCTGTCGCCGATTCCTCAATCGAAGAAAGAGGAAGCATAATGGGCGGCAGGAAAGTCGCCCCTCCGGCCCTTGCCAACAGGTTGGCGCCCGCGTAACCTCTGCCCCGAGTCGAGGCGGTCCAGCCTCGGCCGGTTTCCACGACGAGGAGAGTCCGATTCATCCGCTACTGACCATGACCACGACCCCGGTGCGCGTCGACCGCTACGACGGGCTGCAGACCGTCGACTACGTGGTGGTCGCGGTCTACTTCGCGTGCGTGCTGCTGCTGGGCTACTACTTCAGCAAGCGGCAGAAATCGGCCGACGAGTACTTCCTGGCCGGGCGCAAGATGCCCTGGTTCGTGGTGGGGCTCAGCATGTACGCCTCGCTGCTCTCCACCATCGCCTATCTCTCCGAACCGGGCGAGTTCATCAAGAACGGGATCGGGGTCTGGGGCCGGCAGATGCACGTTCCCTTCAGCGTGGCGGTGGCGGTCCTGATTCTCGTCCCCTTCTTCATGCGCAAAAGGCTGACCAGCGCCTACGAGTACCTGGAGGAGCAATACGGTCTCGGCGCGCGGCTGTTCGGCTCGACGCTTTTCCTCTGCATCCGCCTCTCCATGATGGGGATGATCGTCTACACCGCCGCCATCGCCATGTCCAAGATGGCCGACCTGCCCTTCACCTGGGTGGTGCTGGGGGTCGGCGTCATCGCCGTCGTCTACACGGTGCTGGGCGGCATGCGGGCCGTCATGTGGACCGACCTGGTGCAGTTCATCATCCTCTTCGGCGGCCTCCTCTTCACCATCGGCTACATCTTCGTCGACACCGGGACCGGCCCCGTCACCTGGCTCCAGGACATCCTGGCGGCGGACCATGAGCCGCAGCCCTTCTTCCGGCTCGACCCCTACGTCCGGGTCAGCGTGCTGGGGATGGCCATCTACGCCTTCGTCTGGTGGGTCTCCACCTGCGGATCGGACCAGCTCATGGTGCAGCGTTACCTGGCCACGGGATCGCTCCGCGCCGCCCGCCGTTCCATCCTGGCCAACCAGGCCGCCGACGTGAGCGTGGGCATCCTCCTGGGACTGGGCGGAATCGCCCTCTACTCCTACTACAAGGCCCAGCTTCCGGGGACGCCCGACGAGGTTTTTCCCCACTTCATCGCCCACACCCTGCCGCGGGGCCTGGCCGGCCTGGTGGTGGCCGCCCTCTTCTCCACCGCAATGGCCGCGCTGGATTCCAGCATGCACGGAGTCGCCACCGTCCTGACCGTCGACTTCGTGGGACGCTTCCGAAAAGATCCGCTCTCCCAGAAGTCCCAGCTCCGCCTGGCCCGGTTCTTCACCCTGGGAGCCGGCATCTACGCCGTCCTCTTCTGCCTCTTCCTGAACACCATCCCCGAGGGCTCCCGGGGCAACATATTCGATCTCACGACCCGGATCATCGCCTACGTCATCGGGACCCTGGGAGGCATGTTCGTCGCCGCCTTCCTGAAATTCCGCGCCAGCGCCGCCGCCATGGTGCTGGCGGCCTTCCTGGGTCTGGGGACCGGGTTCTACCTGTCCCTGGGACACTGGTTCCAGGACCACCCCGACGTCTTCCTCTACGTCCTGGAGGAAGGCGAGGAACCGACCCGATGGACGCCGCTGGCGGAGACGCCCAACACCATCGGCTCCAGTCCCGGCGACAACCGCTTCGTCCTGACCGGAGAAGGAGTGGCTCCCCGGCATGCCGGGGTGGAGCGGACGCCTGAGGGCTGGTCGATTCGGGCTCTGGCCGAGGATGCGGAGATCCGGGTCAACGAAAGTTCCGGGTCGCCTGCCCTGATCGCCCCCGACGACGTGGTGACCCTGGGGTCGCGCCGGCTGCTGGTCCGGCTGAAGGCCGTTTCCTGGATGTGGCCGCTGCCGGTCTCCTTCTTCGTCACGTTGCTGGCGACTCTGATTCTGGGATGGCTCTCCGTGTTCAAACGGAGGAGCTGAACTGGTATTTTCCTAATAGAGGAGAGTATGGACGCCCCGATCGAGCCGACCACCAGCGACGGATTGAAGAAACGTCCCCGGCGCCTGAAGCGGAAAGTCTACGAAGCGGAGCTCCGGCGGCTGCAGGCGGAGCTGACCAAGCTCCAGGACTGGGTGGCCCGGGAAGGGCTCAAGGTCGTGGTCCTGTTCGAGGGCAGGGACGCGGCCGGCAAGGGGGGCGTCATCAAGCGGATCATCCAGACGCTGAATCCGCGTCAGGTCCGCGTGGCCGCCCTGGCCAAGCCCACCGAGCGCGAGCGGACCCAGTGGTATTTCCAGCGCTACGTGGCGCATCTCCCGGCCGCCGGCGAGATCGTTCTCTTCGACCGGAGCTGGTACAACCGGGCCGGCGTCGAGCGGGTCATGGGGTTCTGCACCGACGAGGAATACTGGGAATTCCTCTACTCCTGCCCCCAGTTCGAGCGGATGCTGCTCCGGTCGCACCTCCACCTCATCAAGTACTGGTTCTCGGTGAGCGACGACGAGCAGGAACGCCGTTTCCAGGCCCGGATCCGCGATCCGCGCAAGCGCTGGAAACTGAGTCCCATGGATCTGGAGTCGCGGCTGCGGTGGGTGGAGTACTCCAAGGCCAAGGACGCCATGTTCGACAAGACGGACGTCCCCGACGCACCCTGGTACGTGGTCAACGCCGACGACAAGCGCCGGGCCCGCCTCAACTGCATCACCCACCTGCTGAGCCGGTTCGACTACAACCAGAAAGATCCGCCCGAGCTGGAGCTCCCGCCCCGGCAGGAGGACGGCGGTTACGTCCGGCCCCCCATGGGGATCCAGCGGTTCGTTCCGGAAGTCTACTGAAACCTCCGCCACCGGCGGGCGGAACTCACATCGTGGCCAACCGAACACCAATGCAATTTCCCAGAGGCAACTTCTTTCCCATCGAAGTCACGGAGACCGAGAAGGACTACGAAGTAAAGATCGCGCCCGGCGAGAAGGAGCGGGCCAAGAAGATCCCGGGCCGCCGCTGGGACCCGAAAAGGACCCGTTGGGTGTATCCGAAAACGATGGCGTGTTATCGCGCTTTGAAGAAAGAATTTGGACGCGACGCCGCGATTTTCGAGCTCGGAGAACCCACCTCGAAAAGGCTCCCTCCTCCGGCGCCCGCCGAGGCGAAACCCGGCGAAGCAACGGTGCGGAAACGTTTGGATAACCTCGACGAAGGGGTGAAGACGCTTCTGAGTATTGTGGACAACGTCGAGAAGTCGGCTCGGAAAACGCAAAGTCTGGTCGAGGGGGCTTTCGAGACCTCTGAGTCACGAAGCGACGGTGAAATCGATCTCACCGAGCGAACGATTCTCCGGGACCTGGAAAAGATGCTCAAGGAATTGGCGTTTCAGGTGTCGGGAGATCCCTCCTTCAAGGTCTGGATGAGGGAAATGGAACCCATCATGTATCCCCGGGAGTTTGTCGAAAGCACTCATGAGGAAATCCGTAGGAACATCAGCCAGATGCTGGGAGCGGAAGGCCGGGCCAGGTCCAGTTTTCCGGAATACGTCTCCCGGCTACAGGCGGAAGGCCTGCTGCCCATGGGTTCGGTTCCGAAGGCGTCCTACGTGCTACGCTCAATGAACGACCACAGAAACCGTATTGCGCACGCCCGCCGCGTTGAGATGTCAGACGCGGAACGCCTCACGCGCTCCATCATCTACCTTTTCAATCTGGCCCTCGTCTGGAATTACGTCGCCTCGGAGCAATTGGACGAGAGTGACATGGGCTGAGCGATCCGCTTAATCCGGCAAAGCATAAGCCACCAACCCGTCGGACGTGACGTCGCTGAAGACGTTGCCACCGCCCGCGGCGATCACCACGTACTGCTTAGCCGTCTTCTCCCCCCAGAAGGTCATGGGCGTGGCGTGGGCATTGGCCTCCAGCAGGTCGACCCAGAGCTCCTCTCCGGATGCCGAGTCGAACGCCCGGAACCTGCTGTCGTTGGTGCCCCCGACGAAGACCAATCCTCCTGCGGTGACGATGGATCCGCCCAAGTTCGGGGTTCCGGTCTTGGGGACGCCTTTCTCCGCCAGCTCGTCAACGACGCCGAGGACACTCTTCCACACGATCTCGCCACGGTTCAGATCCACGGCGTTGAGCGTTCCCCAGGGAGGCTCCTGGCAGGGCCACTTGTTGTCCTGCCAGAATCGGCGGCCCGCGCCGCGGGCGTTCCCCAGCTCGGTGACGTTCACGTAGAGAAACCCGGTCGTGGGATCGAACGAGGCTCCGGACCAGTTGGCTCCGCCCAGGGAACCCGGCAGCATGAGGGTCGGCCCCTCCTGCCGCGGCGTGTAGATGCCCTCGTAGTGGAGCGAGTCGAAGAGCTCCCGGCAGAATTCGTAGGACTCGGGCGTGACCCGGCTCACGTCGTCCCGGGTCAGGTTGTGCCGTACCAGCGGAGGCGGCTTGACGGTGAAGGGCTGGGTGGGCCAGTTGTATCCGCCCCCGGTCTGGGGCACGGGACGCTCCTCCACCGGGAGCACCGGCTTGCCGGTCTCCCGGTGCAACACGAAGACCATGCCCATCTTGGTGGGCTGAGCCACGGCCGGGACCGCGCGGCCGTCCTGTTCCAGGGTCACCAGCACCGGCTGGGCCGGAAGGTCATAGTCCCAGGTGTCGTGGCGGACCGCCTGGAAGTACCAGACCAGCTTTCCGGTGAGGGCGTCCAGCACCACCAGGGAGTTTCCATACAGGTTCTGGCCGTCGCGGTCGGGGCCCAGGGGGGAGGCCGTAGGGACGAACACCCAGCCCCGCTCCGTGTCCACGCTGATGATCGACCAGGCGTTGGCGCCGGAACGGTCCTTCCACGAGTCTCCCTCCCAGGTCTCGTTTCCCGGTTCGCCGGGCCGGGGAACGGTGTGGAACTCCCAGACCAGGTCGCCCGTGAGCACGTCCCAGGCCCGGACCTTGCCGCTGGGACCCTTGCTCTCCTGGCCGGAGCTGAGCCGCGACCCCGTGACCACCACGTTCTGGTAGACGGCCACCGGGGAGGTGACCGTGTAGATGCTCTTGGGCCAGCGGGTGGTCATGCCCCCGTCCAGGTCCACCCACCCGTCCTGGCCGAAATCGGGGATCAGACGGCCCGTGTCGGCATCCAGCGCGAACAGCCGGGCGTCTCCCGTCCCCATGAGGATCCGCCGTTGGAGTTTCCCATCGACGGTCCCCTCCCAGTACGAGACTCCCCGGTGTTGGAGATAGAAACGGCTGTCTCCGCTGCCTTCCTGCGGATCGAACTCCCAGAGTTCCCGTCCCGTCTCCGCCTCCAGGGCGATGACCCGGTTGGACGGCGTGGACAGGTAGAGGACCCCGTCCACCACCAGGGGCGTGGTCTCCCACGGAGCCTGCATCCGGTTGGGGATGGTCCGGTGCGGGCGCTTGACCTCTCCCATGCGGTAGATCCAGGCCACCTCCAGTTCCTGGACGTTGGTCCGGTTGATCTGGGCCAGGGCGGAGTACCTCGTCCCGCCAGGGTCCTTGCCGTGGTAACGCCAGTCGTTGTCGTCGGAAGGGTCGGGCGCCGGGACGCAGTTTGCGGCCAGCAGGAGACCCAGTAGCAGGAGGAGACGGTCTCGCGACCATGTGCCGGTCTTCATGGGGACCATATGATGCCACATAGGAGCACAATTGGAGGGGGGACAGTCTTTTTCCTCCGATGGACGATCAAAGAATCGGCGGTTAGGAAACCGCCGCCCCAATGAATCGGCGGCAGGAAAGCCGCCGTTCCTACTGCCGGACGTGGCAGACTTCGCAGCCGTTGGAGGCCTTTTGCTCCGCGTGACATTCCATGCAGAACTCCATGGACGTGGGCTTTTCCTGAACCAACACGTCCCGTGTGGCGACGGGGCCGTGACAGGCGGCGCATTCGATCTTGGCGTCCACGGCGTGCAGGGCGTGTGAGAACCAGACGTAGTCGGGCACCCGGTAGATCCGCACCCAGGGGATCGTCTCCCCCGCTTTCGCGGCCTTGGCCAGCTTGAGGATGTCCGGGCTGTCGCTCTTGACGGCGGTGTGGCAGACCATGCACTTGGACTCGGCCGGCAGCCCGGCCGCAAATCCCGGTTCCTCGATGGCGTGGCAGAAGGAGCACCGCATACCGGCGGCCGCATGGATTCTGTGACTGAAGGGGATGGGCTGAGGCTCCGGCGCCTTGTTGTCGGAGCGGGCCGCCCCGGACAGAACGCCCAGGACTGCAACCAGGGCCGCAATTCCCAGGCTTCGGCCCCGGGGATCCGGCTCAAGCCAGCGCAAAGGCCACGAATTCATCGCCTGAATTGGAAGCGGCCTGGCCGCCTCCGGCGGCAATGACCACATATTGCCGGCCCTCCGTCTCGTAGGTGGACGGTGTGGCGAAGCCGCCGGCGTTCAACGGGCGCTCCCAGAGCACCCGTCCGTTGCTGGAATCGTAGGCGCGGAACTTTTTGTCGAAAGATCCACCCACGAAGATCAGGCCTCCCGCAGTGGCGATGGTCCCGCCGTGCATGGGGCTCCCGGTCCCGGTGATTCCGCGGGCCTTCAGCTCCGGAATCTCTCCCGCCACCACCCGCCAAGCGAAGTCCCCCGAGTCCAGGTCGATGGCCGTCAGGTAGCCCCATGGGGGCTTGATGGCCGGGAATTTCTCCGGGTCCTGCAAAAGGGCGCGTTCCGGAAGGGCATAGTCGAAGGGCTGGTCCTCCCGGGCAGGGGCCAGCGTGATGCGGTTGGTCCATTCGCTGGTATTCACGAAGAGCCGGTTGGCCGCCGGGTCGTGGCTGCATCCGCCCCACAGGGCCCCGCCCCGGAAACCGGGATGGATGATGGTCCCCTCCAGGCTCGGCGGAGTGTACAGATCGCCGACGCGGGATCGGTCGTAGATCTCCTTGACGAAGGCGTGGGCTTCCTGAGAGATGTCGGTAATCTGGTCCGGCATGAACCCCTGCCGGCACAGGGGAGGGGGCTTCACGGGGAAGGGCTGGGTCGGCCACAGCTCCTCGCCCGGAACGTCCGAGGCGGGCATGGGCCGTTCCTCCACGGGAAAGACCGGTTTCCCCGTCTCCCGATCGAAAAAGAAGATCATCCCCATCTTGGTGGGTTGGACCACCGCCTCGAAGGTCCGCCCGCCGTGGGTCATGTCGATGAGGGCCGGCTGGCACGGAAGATCGTAGTCCCAGACGTCGTGGTGGACGGTCTGGAAGTGCCATTTCCGCTCGCCGGTGGAGGCATCGAGGGCCAGGACGCAGTTGCCGAAGAGGTTGGCCCCCTTGCGGTTGCCGCCGTAGAAGTCGAAGGCGGGCGAGCCGATGGAGGCGAAGACCCAGCCCCGGGCCGGGTCCAGGCTCATGCCGCCCCAGTTGTTGGTCCCGCCCGTGGTCTTCCACGAGTCTCCTTCCCAGGTGTCGTTTCCGAACTGGCCCGGACGGGGGGTGGTGTGGAAGATCCAGCGCCGCTTCCCGGTGGCGGCGTCGTAGCCCCGGATGTGGCCCGGCGCCTCCGGATAGGGTCCCTCCGCGCCGCCGCCTCCCGCGATGATCAGGTCCTGGTACGCCACCACCGGACTGGTCAGGTTGAAGGAGAGTCCGGTCATGTCGTGGTCGAAGTCTTCCTTCAGGTCGATGACTCCGCCCTGGCCGAATCCGGGCGTCAGCTTCCCGGTTCCGGCGTCGATGGAATAGAGCATGTCCCGGACCGGCATGAAGATACGGCGGTCGTCGGCACGCTCCGGGTTTTGCCAGTAGGTGACTCCCCGGTTGACCCCCGGGGACCCCCGTAGCGGCTTTCCGCCGTGGGGATCGAAACTCCAGAGTTTCCGGCCCGTGGCCGCATCCAGCGCGTGCACCTGGAGTGTGGCCGTGGAGATGTACATGCGGCCGTCCACCACGATGGGCGTGCACTCGATGGTGGTGGCCGGACGCTGCATGGCGTCCCCGGTCCGGTAGGTCCAGGCCACCTTCAACTCGGAGACGTTGGCCCGGTTGATCTGGTCCAGGGGCGAGTAGCGGCCGGCGCCCGCGTCTCCGCCGTAGTGCTGCCACTCCCGGGCGGCGGGGTCCGCGCGGTCTCCGGCCGGGGCGCAGGCGCTCCACGCGGCAGCCAGAGCCGAACTCGTTTTCAGAAAGTGACGGCGGTCGATAGGGCCCTTCATGCCGGACGAGCGGGTCACTTGGCGAAGGTTCGAATGAGGTTCACCAATTGCCACCGCTCCTCGTCGGAGAGCTTCTTCTGGTAGCCGGGCATGGGGTCCTTGCCGTTGGTGATCTTCCAGAAGAGCTCACCGTCGGTCACCTTGGCCATGGCTTCGACTTCGGTGAACGAAGGGGGCTTTTCCTTGAGCATGCCTGCCACCGGCCCATCCGCGCCTCCGGTCTCGCCGTGGCAGAACTTGCAGTTCTCGTCGTATTGGGTCCTGGCCGTGGCCATGGCTTCGTCAGTGGCCGCGTGGGGGTTCTTCATCTGCTTGGCCTCGTCGGGCGCCTCCCATTCGTGGGAGCCGGCGGCCAACAGGAGAAGGCAGCTACCGAACAGGCTCAGGACAAGTCGAGTCGTAAATCTTCGCATGGGTCCTTTTCTCCGCAACTTCGTGGAATGTGCCGTTGCCGGCGTGATCGCTGTTTTGCCGGCCACGCGATTGTAACACTACGGGTCTGCGCCGGGCCGCCTGCCGGGGGCCCTTGCGGTTATTCCGGCACGGTCAGGACCAGCGCCGAAGCCCGGCCGGGAGCATGGTAGACACTGTTCACAGCCGTCTTCAAGTGGGTGTGGCGCCCCAGGAACTCTCCCGTATTGGGGTTGACGTCATAGAAGGGAAAGTTGCTGCTGGAGACGTCCAGCCGGACCCGGTGCCCCTTGTGGAACCGGTTGGCCGTGTCCCAGAGGTCGACTTCCACCCGGTAGACGGTGCCGGGCTCCATAAGTTCCTCCCGTTCCCGGGATTCGCGGAATCGCATCCTGAGGATACCGTCCTCCAGATTCATGGCGTAACCCTCCGGGTAGTCGGCCGAGGGCGGATAGACGTCCATGAGCTTGGCGGTGAAGTCGGTGTCCTTGGCCGAGGAGGAGACCCAGAGCTCCACCCGCATGGGACCGGCGATCTCCAGGTCCTCCTCCAGGGGCGGCGTCTGAAAGGAGAGCACGTCGGAGCGGGAAGAGAGGGGCAGCAGGTCGGTGGCCGGGAAGTCCCCCTCCAGCGGGACCTGGTTGTGGGCGCCGCGGCGCACCAGACGCTTGCCCGAGTCGATGTTTCCGCCGATGGTGGGCACGGGGTTCCTGGGGTCGTATTCGAAGCCGCTCCGGCCCGTTTCTCGAGGCGGCTCGCGGCGGAGGCTGCCGTCGACGTGCAGGTACAGGCGCAGTTGCCGGGATTCCGCGGGGGGCCAGGTCTCGGAAGTCTTCCAGGCGCCGCCGCTCTGGAGCCTCCCTTTTTCGTTTCGCTTCGCCGATTCGGCGCCCATGACGAAGTAGCGGACCCGGGGCTTCTTGTCCAGGCCCAGGTCCTTTCCCTTGAGAAACTGGTCGAACCACCTCAACGCCTTCTTCCGGAGCGTCATCTTCGCCTCCGGACCGAAGTCCACGTCCCCGGCATAGGTCTGCTGCGTGGAGTGGGTCCAGGGCCCCACCAGGAGCCGGACGTAGCCCTGCCGTCCGGTCAAGCCCTGGAAGTTCTTCACGGTCCCGCGCTTGAAGATGTCGTACCAGCCGCCGATGTAGAAGATGGGGATGTCCGGGTACTGGGAATAACGCTCCTCGAAGTTGTAGCCGTTCTGCTGCCAGTAGTCGTCGTAGGTGGGATGCGCCCGCCAGTCGGCGTACCACTTGGCGTAGGAGGGGGTCCAGGACAACGGGGAGGTGGACTTGAGGGGCGCCGCCATGAGCCAGCTTCGCAATTGCTCGTTGGCCCGGGTCATGGCCTCCAGCGTGGGCGTGTCTTCTTCCTGGTCCGGATCGGCGGGTTTGGTCTCCTTGCCCGTCTGAGCCAGGCGGAACCCGTAGACCATGTTGTGCAGCAGGGCGAAGGCTCCACCGCGGCCCGCTCCGTCCTCGATGTAGTTGGAGGTGCCCACGTAGGCGAACATGGTCCTCAGATGGGGCGGCCTCAGGGCCGCCAGGGCGTTCTGGCAGGCGGCCGAATAGGATCCGCCGTAGGTCCCCACGTTGCCGTTGGACCAGGGTTGGGAGGCGATCCACTCCACGGCGTCGTACCCGTCCTCCCCCTCGTTGACGTAGATGTAGAATTCCCCCTCCGAGTCGTACCGGCCCCGCGTGTCCTGGATCGCCGCCGCGTAGCCGTGGGTGGTGAAGAACTCGGCGGTCGCGGCCGACCTGTGCTTCCCGTAGGGGTGCCGGACGAGGATGACGGGGAAGGGACCCGGAGGGGTGGTCTCGCCGTTGGGCAGATAGACGTCGGTAGCCAGGCGGACGCCGTCGCGCATCGGCACCATGACGTTCTTCCAGATCCGGACCTGGATCGGGCCCTTGGGGGATTCGGCGTAGGAGACGGGAGCCAATCCCAAGACTACGGCAGCCGAAGCGATCAACACCCAGATTCTTCGAGGGGGCATGGCAACTCCTCCAGTCGGTAATCCACAGCCAATCTACAGGAACCTCACAGGCGATCCACACCCGTCACGGACTCCGTGAATGCCGCGAGCCAGTTTAGTCCCGGCCGCCGGCATCTTCCACACGGTTCCGCCGCAGATCCGCCACGAGCCGTTTTGACCGGCCATGGCCGCCGTTCTATATTGTGAGCCCACTTGAAATTCCTGTAGGGAGCAAAACGAATGACGAATCCATCGCATCGGGCAGTGATCATGGGTCTGGGCTACATCGGCGGCGCGGACCAGGTTTCGGGAGACGCCTTGGGACAGTTGGTGGTGGATCTGGACGGCACCCACATCGACGCACTGGCCAACCATCCCCGCGTCGACGTGGTGGCCGGGAGCAGCCGCGACCTGGGCCGGCGGCAGCGGTTCACCGAACGGACCGGGATCGGGACCTACGCCGACTGGCGGGAGATGCTGGAGCAGGAAAAGCCCGACATCGTTGGTGTGGCGACGTATACCCCGGTCCACAAGGAGATGACGGTGGCCTGCGCCCGCCAGGGTGTGCGGGCCATCCTTTGCGAGAAACCGATTGCCAACACCGCGGCCGACGGGCACGACATGGTGGACGCCTGCGAGGCAGCCGGGTCATTGCTGGCCATCAACCACAACCGCCGGTACAACCCCAATTACCGGAGGCTGAGGGACCACATCGCCGCCGGGGGTCTGGGCGAGCTGACCTCGGTGACGGCCCAGTGGAGCAGCGGACGCCTGGGCAACGTGGGGACCCACGTCTTCGACGCCATCCGATGCGTCACCGGCCGCCGGGTGGAAGCGGTCTCGGGGACCCTGGATCTGGCCGGCAAGCCCGACTGCCGGGGACCCGCGTTTCAGGACCCGGGAGGTTGGGGAGTGATGCGGTTGGAAGGGGGACTCATGACCACGGTGGACGCCGCCGACTACGCCTGCGTCCCCATGGTGATCGGCTTCAACGGCACCGAGGGCCGGGCTACCACCGGAGGCGAGGAGGTTCGGATCGAGTACTGGGACGGCCGGAGCGAGGAGTGGCCCAGTCCCCGGGCGCAGGCCACCTCCATGGACGTGGCGGTCGTCGAGATCGTGGACTGGTTGGAGGGGACGGCGCCGTTTCCCTACCCGGCCGTGGAGGCCGTCGAGACCCTGGAAGCCATCGCCGGGTTCCACCTCTCCCACGCCCGCTCCGGAGCCTGGGTGGAGCTGCCGCTCAAGGGCGAGGACCGGAATCACGTCGTGAATAGCGGGTAGGAGGCGATTGGAGGGGCAACTTTCCTGTCGCCCATTCTTCCATGTTGCCTTGTGACTCCGCAGGCGGAAAGTGTAGAGGGGGACTCCGTCCCCCTACCCCCCCTTTTTGGCGACAGGAAAGTCGCCGGTCCCATCGGCGGTAAGAAAACCGCCGCTCCACCGGCGACAGGAAAGTCGCTCCCGGCTCCCGGCTCCTATTCGGCCTGGGCCCGGGCGATGGCCCGGCCGGTGGCTTCGATCAGGCCGTCGATGTCCTCATCGGTCATGGGCAGCGAGAGGCAGCACATCCCCAGCGTGTGACCCAGGAAGTAGCCCTCTTCCAGCAGGGCCAGGAAGGTGGGAGACACCAGCGAGCTGTCGACGGTGGTCATGTCCCGGTAGTTTCGCAATTCGCGATCGCTGAAGTAGATGCTGAAGACGGAGCCGGTGTTGACGCACTGGGCGACGATCCCCTTCCGGGCGAACATCTCGTTGAGGCCGGAGGTGAGCCGGTCCCCCAGCCGGTTCAGGTGGTCGCACGCCTGGGGCGTCAGTTCCCGGAGCATGGCCAGGCCGGCCGCCATGGCCAGGGGATGGGCGCTGAAGGTCCCGCTCTGGGAGAAGCCCGACGGCGGCTTGCTGTTGTCCAGGAGATCCATCATGTCGGCCCGGCCTCCGAACGCACCCACGGGAAAGCCGCCGCCCACGATCTTTCCGAAGCAGGTCAGGTCCGGGTCGATGCCGTAAACCGCCTGCAGTCCGCCTGGTGACGAGCGGAAGGCGACGATCTCGTCGAAGATGAGCAGGACGCCGTTCTCCCGGGTGATTCGCCGGACCGCCCGGGCGAACTCGGGCCGCGTGTGCAGGATCCCGCACCTGGGATCGAAGATCACGCAGGCCAGATCGTCCCGATTCTCCACGATGAGCCGTTCCGCCGCTTCCTCGTCGTTGTAGGGCAGGATCAGGACCTCGTCAGCCACGCTGGGGGAACTCCCGCCCGCTCCGGGGACCGAGTGGGGCGCATGGGCCGGGCCCGCCTTGTCGAGAGGCGGCGCCACGCTGACTTCCACCAGATCGTGACTGCCGTGATAGCCCCCTTCCAACTTGGCGATCTTGGTTTTCCCGGAAAATCCGCGAGCCAGCCGAATCGCGTGCAGCGTGGCTTCGGTTCCCGAGTTGACGAAGCGGATCCGGTCCACGGAGTCGACCCGGCGGCACATCTCCTCGGCGATCTCGGCTTCCGGCCCCATGGGAGCGCCCACGGCCAGGCCTCTGGACATCTGGGTCCGGACGGCCTCCATCACCCGCGGGTGGTTGTGCCCCAGCACCTGTGCCGTGTGGTGATTGGCGCAGTCCAGGTACTTGTTCCCGTCCACGTCCCAAAGATGGCAGCCCTCTCCCCGATCCATGGACAGAGGATAGGGACGGTAGTAGTAAGCCCCTTTGGCCGGACCCGCCGTGAACGAGGTTCCCGCCTCGTACATCTCCCGCGACCGGGCTGTCCGGGCACGAAAACTCTCCGCAATCGAGGCAACGCTCTGAGTCATGAATCTCTCCTCACCCAATTTTTCAAAAAATCCGGAATCACAAATCCGCGAAAGGATAACCCGGTCCCAAGGGAGATGTCGAACGTAGCGGCGTCAGTCTCTTCCCGAGTCCCGGCAGCCCTTCTCTTCGTCCACGTACCGGAGCATCCAGAGGCCGGCGGCGAAAAAGAGGAGCATGGTCGACATGCCCACCCTCTGGGAATTGAACTGGCTGGTCAACACGCCCACCAGCAGGGGGCCCAGGAAGGCGGTCGCCTTGCCCGAGAAGGCGAAGAGGCCGAAGAACTCGTTCTCCTTGTCCCGCGGAACGAACCGGCCCAGGAGCGAACGGCTGGCGGACTGGTTGGGACCGGAGCAGATGCCGACCAGGATGCAGGCGGCCCAGAACATGGGGCGGCTGGTGGTCAGGATGGCGACGATGGCCGCGATGATGAGACCCCAGAGGCTGATCTGGATGGTCCGCTTCCCGCCGACCCGGTCGTCCAGGTGGCCCAGGAAGAACGCGCCGACGCCGGCCGCCACGTTCAGGGCGAGCCCGAAGATCATCAGTTCCGAGAAGGTGAAGCCGAAGGTCCCGGTGGCGTAGATGCCGCCGAAGGCGAAGATGGTGACCAGGCCGTCGTTGTAGAGCAGCCGGGCCAGGAGGAGCTTGGAGATCTCCCGGTAGCGGCGCACGTCGCGGAAGGCGACCGCCAGGTGGCGGAAAGAAGACAACAACATCCGGGACGACAGCGGCGCTCGGGGCTGGGTCTCCCGCACCCAGAGGATCAGGGGAAGCGTAAAGACGACGAGCCAGGCGGCGACCAGAAGGTTGGTGGCTCGGATATGGGCTCCGGCCTCCCGACTGAATCCGAACCAGGGAACCTCCGCATCCACGAACCCCACGAAGGCCACGGCCATGGCGGCCAGTCCGCCGACGTAACCCAGGGACCACCCATAGCCGGAGATGCGTCCGATGCGATCCCGGGAAGCGATATCCGGCAGGAGAGCGTTGTAGAAGACCAGGGACATCTCGAAGGCGATGTTGGCCAGCGTGAACCAGAGCAGGGCCTCGAAGACCTGACCCGGAACGGGCAGGTAGAGGAGGGCCGTGAAGAGGGCGCAGGCGGCGGTCCACAGCAACAGGAAGAACTTGCGGTAGCCGCCCCGGTCGGCGACGACTCCCAGGATCGGCGACAGCAGGGCCACGGCCAGGGCGGTGACGGTGACGGCCCGCGACCAGGACAACGTCCCCGAGATGGTGTCGGGAGCGATGGCCTGAGTGAAGTAGGACGCGTAGATGAAGGTCACCACCAGCGTGGTGAAGGGGGAATTGGCGAAGTCGAAAAGGCACCAGGAAGCGACGGCCCGGCGAGACGCGGGCAAATTGCCTGAACCTGGATTCAACATCTGCCGCTATCCTACTTGAGAATCGATAGGAGCGGGGTTTTTAACCCCCGATTCCGGGGGGTTTAGGGGGCGGATCCCTCCTTTACGCTTTCCTCCAGTGACGCCGAAGAATGGGGGAGACGAACAGTCCCCCCTCCAATCGTTGCCTGAATTACCCGCTCTTGGCTAAGATGGCTCCCAGCCGTCGGGCAACGGTCATTACGACATCCGACCGGGGATGGTCGCGGGGAATCATGCCAAAACTTCGGTCCGGGACTTGTTTCTTGGCTTGGTGTCTGACGGTTGTCCTCCCTGCAATGGCGGCCGCGGCGACCGCCCCCGCCGACATCGACTTCAACCGCGACATCCGGCCCATCCTCTCCGAGAAATGCTTCACCTGCCACGGACCCGACGCTGGCCAGCGCCAGGCCTCGTTGCGCCTGGACACCGCTGACGGCATCGCCGCCGAGCGGAACGGGAATGGCTCCGTTGTGGTTCCCGGAAGCGCCCGCCAGAGTCTCCTCTATCAAAGGATCGCCAGCCCCGATCCCGCCTCCCGTATGCCCCCGGGCTATCTGGGCCATGAGCCCTTGAGCGACCTCCAGATCCGCCAGGTCGAGAGCTGGATCGACCAGGGCGCGTCCTGGCAGCCGCACTGGGCCTTCCTCCCGGTCCGCAAGCCGGACCCGCCGGCAGTCCAAGAGCGCGGCTGGCTCCGCAACGGACTGGACGCCTTCGTCCTGCAACGTCTCGAGGAGAACGATCTTGCACCCTCGCCCGAGGCCGCACCGGAGACGCTGGTCCGCCGCGTGACCCTGGACCTGACGGGTCTGCCTCCCACGCCCCGGGACCTGGACCGTTTCCTGCGGGACCCGTCGCCGGACGCCTACGAGAAGCTGGTGGACCGGTTGCTCGGCTCCACCCGGTACGGAGAGCACATGGCGGTCCGCTGGCTGGAAGCGGCCCGCTACGCCGACACCAACGGCTACCAGAGCGACGGCATCCGCCACATGTGGCGCTGGCGCGACTGGGTCATCGACGCCTTCAACCGGAACCTCGGTTTCCATCAGTTCACCATCGAGCAATTGGCGGGAGATCTGCTGGAGGGAGCGACGCAGGATCAGATCGTCGCCACCGGATTCAACCGGAACCACCGGACCAGCGCCGAGGGGGGCTCCATCGACGAGGAGCTGCGGGTCGAATACGTGGCCGACCGGGTGGAGACCACCTCCACGGTCTGGATGGGACTGACGGTGGGGTGCGCCCGCTGTCACGACCACAAATACGACCCCATCAGCCAGCAGGAGTACTACCGGTTCTTCTCCTTCTTCAACAACGTCCCCGAGCGGGGCTTCGTCTACAACTACGGCAACGAGGATCCGGTGATCAAAGCGCCGACGCCGTCGCAGGAGGCCCGCCTCATGGAGCTGGACGCCGAGGTCCGGGAGGCCCAGCTCCGCCTTGATGAGCTGGACGGCCAACGAAGAAAGGCGCAGCGCGACTGGGAAACGGAGTTCGCCAAGACGGGACGGGTCGGGGACTGGACTCTGGATCGAGGCCTGTTGGTGCATTTCCCCCTGGACGGCGACTGGTCCGAGACCACGGGGAATCTGAAGCGGGTGTGGAAGGAGGAAGCCGAGAAGAAAGAGAAAGAGAAGGAGCAGGCGCAAGAGGAGCCGGCCAAGGCGGAAGCTCCCCCGCCCGAGCCGCCCTTCGTGGACGGCGGTCCGGAGCCGGGACTGGAATTCGTGCCGGGACGAATGGGGCAGGCGGGGCGCTTCGACGGCCGTTTCGTCAACGGCGGTCCCGTCGCCAGCTTCGACTACATGGAACCGTTCACCCTCTCGGCCTGGTTTTATCCCCGGTCCGGCGAGGGGGCCATCGTCTCCAGCGTCGTGGACCGATTCCGGGGACGCGGTTACGGCCTGTACCTGCGGGAAGGGAAGCTGCGATTCAACTTCACCTACCGCTGGTCGGACCTGGGCGCGCGTCTGGAGACGGAGCAGGTGCTGGATCTGAACCGCTGGCACCACGTGGTCTTGAGCTATGACGGCAAGCGCAACGCCAGCGGGTTCCGGCTCCACCTGAACGGCGTCCTTCAGAAGCCGGTGGTGTTGTTCGACTACCTGCTCAACCCCATGGGCCCGAAACGGGACTTCCGGATCGGGGTCGGCGAGGGTCCCGACGACCGTTTCGACGGGTTCATCGACGAGGTCCGGGTCTACGGCCGGGCGCTCTCGGACCGGGAGGCGAAGGTGATCGGGCTCCTGGATCCGGTCTCGGAGATCGCGGCAATCGCCCCTTCGGATCGCAGTAGTGTCCAGCAGGCCAAGTTGGACCTCTGTTTCCTGGAGGGCGGCCACGCACCGGAGGCCGTTCTACAGGCGGTCCAGGAATTGCGGGAGGCCCGGCAGCAGCGCCAGGACCACTACGACTCCCTTCCCACCGTCATGGTCATGAAGGAGCGGATCCGCAGGCGGCAGTCCTACGTGCTGGACCGGGGCGCGTACGACGCCCGCACCGATCCCGTGGAGCCGGGGGTCCCGGCGGCCATGGATACGAAACCGGGAGCGTCCGTCGCGGACCGCCTGGAGCTGGCGCGGTGGCTCGTGGACCGGTCCAACCCCTTGACGGCCCGGGTGACGGTGAACCGGCTCTGGCAGATGCTGTTCGGAGCCGGTCTGGTGCGGACTCCCGAGGACTTCGGCTCCCAGGGCGACCAGCCCACCCATCCCCGATTGCTGGACTGGCTGGCCGCGGAGTTCATGGAGAACGGCTGGGACGTCAAGGCGCTGCTCAGAACCGTCGTGACCAGCGCCACCTACCGCCAGTCCTCCCGTCAGTCGCCGGAGCTGTCCCGGAGGGATCCGGAGAACCGGCTGCTGGCCCGGGCGCCCCGGCTTCGCCTGCCGGCCCAGGTGATCCGCGACCAGGCTCTGGCCGTTTCCGGCCTGCTTGCCGAGAAGCTGGGCGGACCTTCGGTCAAGCCCTACCAGCCCCCGGGACTGTGGCAGGAGCTGACCTTCAAAAAGGGGGGCTACGAAGCGGACCAGGGTGAGGGCCTCTATCGCAGGAGCCTCTATACCTTCTGGAGGCGGACCATCGCGCCGCCGGCCATGGTGACGTTCGACGCCTCCACCCGCGAAGCCTGCGTCGTGCGCAACGACCGGACCAACACGCCGCTGCAGGCCCTGAACCTGATGAACGACGAGACCTACCTGGAGGCCTCCCGCCGGTTGGCGGAGCGCATGCTGGAGGAAGGCGGCTCAACGCCCCTGGCGCGTGTCGCCTACGGTTTCCGCCTGGTCACCGCCCGCTGGCCCCGGACATCGGAGCAGACCGCGCTTGTCGAGGCTCTGGTGCGGTTCGAAGAGGACTTCAGGTCCCGGCCCCAAGAGGCGTTGGACTACCTCTCGGCAGGTGCGTCGGCCCCCAATGAGAATCTGGACGCGCAAGAATTGGCTTCCTATGCCGGTCTCGCCAGCGTTATCCTGAATCTGGACGAGGCCATTACCAAGGAGTGACGTGGACATGGATCCCTGGAACCGATATCGACTGATGCAGACCCGGCGCCACTTCTTCGGCGCCACGGCCGCCGGAATCGGGACCGCCGCCCTGGGCTCCCTGCTCCAGCAGGACCTTCAGGCGGGCCGCACCGCCGCGGACGGGACCACCCCCGCCGTTTCCCCCAGAATCCCGTCCCTGCCCCACTTCGCTCCCACGGCCAAGCGGGTGATCTGGCTGTTCCAGTCGGGAGGGCCCTCCCAGATGGACCTGTTCGACTACAAGCCGGCCCTGGCCCGGCGCCGGGGCGAGGAGCTGCCCGAGTCCATCCGCCAGGGCCAGCGCCTCACCAGCATGACCTCCGAGCAGGGCAGTTTTCCCGTGGCGCCTTCCATCTACGAGTTCGCCCGACACGGCCAATCGGGCGCCTGGATCAGCGAGCTCCTGCCCCGGACCGCAGAGATCGCCGACGACCTCTGCTTCATCCGGTCCATGCATACGGAGGCCATCAATCACGATCCGGCCGTCACGTTTCTCCTGACCGGCGCCCAGATCGCCGGGCGGCCCAGTCTGGGGGCGTGGCTGGCCTACGGCTTGGGGAACGAGAACAGCAACCTGCCGGCCTTCGTGGTCATGGTCACCCAAGGGACCGGCGGGCAGCCACTCTACGACCGCCTCTGGGGCAGCGGCTTCCTGCCCAGCCGCTACCAGGGAGTCAAGTTCCGTTCCGTCGGGGACCCGGTCCTCTACCTCTCCGATCCCAAGGGCTTCGGACGGGAGAGCCGCCGGCATTTTCTGGATGCCCTGAACCGCTTGAACCGGATCAAGCTGGAGGAGTCGGGCGACCCCGAGATCTCGGCCCGGATCTCCCAATACGAAATGGCCTTCCGCATGCAGACCTCCGTGCCCGAGTTCACCGACCTTTCGGCTGAGCCGGATCACATCTTCCAGCTCTATGGCGAGGACGCCCGGGAGCCGGGGACCTTCGCCTCCAACTGCCTGCTGGCCCGTCGCCTGGCCGAGCGGGGAGTGCGCTTCATCCAGGTCTTCCACCGGGGCTGGGATCAGCATGGCAAGCTGCCCACCGCCCTCCCCCGGCAGTGCAAGGCCACCGACCGGGCCTCGGCCGCGCTGGTGCAGGACCTGAAGCAGCGGGGCATGCTGGAGGACACGCTGGTGGTCTGGGGAGGCGAGTTCGGGCGCACCGTCTACTGCCAGGGACCGCTGACCGAAACCGACTACGGCCGCGACCACCACCCCCGGTGCTTCACCATCTGGATGACCGGCGGCGGCGTTCGTCCGGGCGTCGTCCTGGGCGAGACCGACGAGTTCTCGTACAACATCACGAAGGACCCGGTCCACGTCCACGACCTGCAGGCCACCCTCCTCCACTGCCTGGGCATCGACCACACCCGGCTGACCTACAAGTACCAGGGACGCCACTTCCGCCTCACCGACGTGCACGGCGAAGTGATCGACCGGGTCCTGGCCTGACCGTCCAAGGGATGGACGCTCCCGAAGGAATCTGAGGAATCCGACATGGTTCGACCGATTGCGTCCCAGACCGACGCCAGCGGCCGCCCCTCAACCGGCCGGCCGGTGATCTACGGCACGCAGGGAGTGATCTCCAGCGGTCACTACCTGACCTCCATGGCCGGGATGGGCATGCTGCTGGGGGGCGGCAACGCCTTCGACGCCCTGGTGGCGGCCGGTTTTGCGGCCGCCGTGACGGAACCGATCGCGTCGTACTCGCTGGCGGCCGAGTCGGTCTTCATGCTCTACGACGCCGAGAGCGGCGACCTCCTGTCACTGAGCGGCCAGGGTACGGCGCCCCGGCAGGCAACGTTGGAGTTCTACCGGAACCAGGGGCTGAAGGAGATCCCCACCGGTCCCGGACCTCTGGCTCATCTCTCCTTCACGGTTCCGGGGGCTGTGGACGGATATCTGTCGCTCCTGGAACGCTACGGGAACCTCCCGCTTTCCCAGGTCCTGGAGCCGGCCATTCACCTGGCTCAGGCCGGGTTTCCTCATTACGAGTACATGATCGACGCTCTCGACAACGAGGCCACCCGGGACCAGTTCAACCACTACCCGCCCGGCGGCAACGAGATCTTCTTCCAGGACGGGAAGCTTCCCCGGCCAGGGTCGATCCTGGTTCAACCCGGTCTGGCGCGAACATTGCGGCGGCTGGCCGCCGGCGACGCGGGGGGATCAAGGGATCGGATCGAGGGGATCCGGGCCGCCCGGCGAGACTTCTACCAGGGAGGCCTCGCACGCACCCTGGTGGAATGCGCCCGCAGTGTCGGGGGGATTCTCAGCGCCGAGGACCTGGCGGGCTACCGGGCCCGGTTCGAGGAGCCGGCGCGCACCCGTTACCGCGGCTACGAGATCTGCTGCCAGAGGACCTGGTCCCAGGCCCCGGTTCTGCTGCAGACCCTGAACCTGTTGGAACACTTCGACCTCCGGGCCATGGGCCACAACTCCCCGGCGTACGTCCACACCGTGGTGGAGGCTCTGAAGCTGGCCATCGCCGACCGGGAAGCGTTCTACGGCGACCCCGATTTCGCCCGGGTCCCCCTTGACGGACTGCTCTCCAAGGAATACGCGGACGAGCGGGTCCGGCACATCGACCCCGGCAAAGCGCATCCCGACACACCGCCGCCCGGCAATCCCTGGAAACACTCCCGGGAACCCCTGGAACGTCCCGCTCCGGAGGCTCCGCCACCGTCCGACCTCCCGGGTCCCACCTACGCGGATCAGGGGACGACCCACATCGCCGTGGTGGACCATCACGGCAACCTGGTGTGCGCCACACCCAGCGGCGCGTCCTTCGCCAAGGCGGTCTTCTTCCCCGAGATCGGCTGCGCCCTGAGCACCCGCAGCGAGATGTTCTTCCTGAAGCCGGATCACCCCAATGGCCTGGAGCCGGGGAAGCGGCCGCGGACCACGCTGGTGGGCTACCTGGTGGTGAAGGACGGGCAACCGGTCATGACCGTGGGCTGCCCCGGCGGCGACCAGCAAGCCCAGGCCAACCTCCAGTTGCTGCTCAACGTGCTGGTCTTCGGAATGAACATCCAGGAAGCCATCGAGGCCCCCCGCTTCGGGAGCGACAGCTTCCGGAACTCCTTCTACCCCCACGTCTACTTCCCGGGGCAGCTCTCCCTGGAGGAGGCCTTCCCCGAGTCGACCGGGCGGGAGCTGGGAAAACTGGGCCACAAGGTGGTGCCGGCCCTGGTCTGCGGCATGGGAGCCACCATCACCTGGCGCGATCCGTCCACCGGGACCCTGGCCACCGGCGCCGATCCCCGCCGCTCCTGCTACGCCTTGGGTTGGTGATGGGAGCGGCGGTTGTCCTACCGCCGATTCTTCGTTGCGCCGAAGGCCGGGAAACCCCCTCTCTTCCATTCATATTTACTGTCTGTAGCAAATTTCTATCTATCCATAGTAAAAATGGCGTCCAATTCCATTATGGATCGCGAGAGGCCTACATCCTTCTCCCAGGAAGAGCGGGTTCGTGCTCGGCAGTGGTTCGGGACGGACTTGATTTCAAAGATCCGTTCGAGAGGATGTAGTCATGAAGAAGCCCGCCAGCGAGCAAGCCGCCAAGGGACATGGCAGGAGTATCGAGCACTTGGCGGACGGAGCCGTCGACGAAGGCCGCTACGAAAAGGGGAAGAGACACGGGAAATGGGTGCTGCGGAGTGCCAACGGGGATATTGAAGAAGGCCCATATGTGGAGGGAAAACGGCACGGGCAGTGGGTTGAACGCTATGCGAGCGGAGAGGTCCACGAAGGCCCCTACGTAGACGGACAGCCGCACGGACCGTGGGTGCTGCGCTTAACCGACGGCACCGTCGGCCATGGCACTTATGTGGAAGGGATCGAGCCTGGACAGTGGGTTTTTCGCGCCGCGGACGGCGCTGTTTTCACAGGTCCCATAGTAGAGGGCAAACAGCACGGACAGTGGGTGCTGCGTCATGCGAATGGGGATGTCGAAGAAGGTCCTTTCGTAGAGGGGAAGCCGCACGGACACTGGGTGCTGCGCCATGCGAATGGGGAAGTCCACCAAGGCCCCATGGTGGAGGGGGAGCAGCATGGACGGTGGGTTGTGCGTTTTGCGAACGGGGATATCCACGAAGGTCCCGTTGTGGAGGGGATGCCCCACGGACAGTGGGTTATTCGTCCGGCGGACGGGTCCGTCCACAAAGCTCCCATGGTGCAGGGGGAACTGCACGGACAGTGGATTGCCCGCCATAAGGACGGGGACGTCTTCAAGGTCCGCTTCGAGGAGGGAAGGCAGCGCGGAGACCCGGTTCCTCAGGGCGGGGATAAGGCCGGCGCCAAGTTCATCAACTGGGCGGCGGAGAAACCCTTCACCTTCGGTTTGGCCTTAGCGGCAATTTTGAAACTTGGGCCGCCTGTATTGGCTGTCATCCTCTTTTTGGTCCTCGCTTTCCTGCTGAGTGTGTGCTCCTGATGAGGGGCTTTATCTCTTACCGGATTAGGTTCCGCACGTGAAGCGAGGTGCGGCGATGCCGAGAAGAATTGCCATTGTCGGCGCCGGAGTCTCGGGGCTCGGGACGGCCTGGGCGCTGCATCAACACCCCGATCGATTCGATTTCCGGGTGTTCGAAGCACAGACTTCTGTCGGCGGCAATGCCGTCACCGTCGACATGCCGCAAACCGATGGCACCACGATTCCGTTCGATATCTCCGTGACCGCGTGCATACCCTCGGTCTACCCCCATCTTCTCCTCTTCCTGCGGCAGCAAGGTATCGACCTGGTCGACACCAGGTTCAGCTACAGCGTGAAGTATCGCGGCGGCGTCTACGCCCACGACTTCGACTCCGACATCCGGAGAGAGTTGCATCCGGAAATCAAGAAGTTCCAGAGACTCCTGAGGCGCCTCAAGTGGTTCGGCCGGCTCACCCGGTCCCGGTCGAGGCTGCTCAATGCGCTCAACCCGTTCAACTACGTCAGCATGGGCGCGGTGCTCAACCTGGGCGGGTTTTCCGGAGGTTTCCGCTACAAGGTCCTGAAGCCGATGTTCGTCAACTTCCTGATGGCCACCAACGTGTTCGACATGCCGGCATCCCTGTTTTGCCGGTATCTGGAGTTCTTCGACATTGAAACCGCAACGCCCATGCGGACCTGGGACCAGGGCACCCGGCGCATCTACGAAGCAATGTCGGCGGGCTTTCGGGACAAGATCTATCTCGACCGGCCGGTTCGAAAAGTGTACCGGCGTTCATCCGAAGTCGTGGTAGAGGACGAACAAGGAAGGACTGAGACGTTTGATGAGGTGGTGTTTGCCTGCAATGCGAATCAGACGTTGATGATGCTGGACGAACCGACCTTCGTGGAGAGCTATCTCCTCTCTTCGATTCGTTACGAGAGTGAGCTGCACAGCCATACGGTCGTTCATTCAGACGCTTCCGTTCTTCCGGACAACGAGGTCAAGCCGCTCGCCACCCGGAGCAACCACATCGAGCAGTACGGCGCGAGACCCGACAACTACGAAATCACCTACATCATGCACAATCAGCAGCCGTGGGCGAACCGGTCGGACCGGCCGTGCCTGGTGACCTACAATCCCATCAGCCGTATCGACGAGGGCAAGATCCTCAAGAAGTGGTGGTTTCAGCACATCGTTCACGATGTGCATCACGTGGCCTTCCTGATCCATCTGTTCCGGTTTGTTCAGGGCAAGAGGCGAACCTGGCACTGCGGCGCCCACACGTTGATCAACAGTCAGGAGACCTGCTTCGTATCCGGCCTGGTTACGGCGAGACAGATGGGAGCGGACTACCCGTTTCAGGACGCCGAAGCCAGGAAATGGTTCAACTTCTACGGCCGGACCATGTACGGCTGGCGCTTCAAAAGGGACTTGCGTAGCTGAGTGCCCAGGGCTACGTTGAGGGGGATGAAGCCTCTCTCAATCGTCCAACTCCTCGAACTCGTCCCGGATGATGCCGCCGCAGAAAGGCTCTTTGCCAAGAGCCGCTGGCCGGACGGTCCGGTCTGTCCCCATTGCGACTCCAAGAACGTCCAGACCGGCGCGAAACATCCCTCCCAGCCCTACCGTTGCCGAACGTGCCGCAAGCGGTTCAGCGTCAAGACAGGCACGATGATGGCCGAATCCAAGCTCGGCTATCGAGTCTGGGTTATGGCTTGGCACCTCATCCTAAATCACCCCAAGGGCGTCTCCTCTCTCCAACTCGCCAAGGATCTCGGGATCAGTCGCAAGACCGCCTGGTTCCTGGGTCATCGCATCCGGGAGACGTTCAGCGAGTCACCAGAGGCCATGACGGGGACCGTGGAAGTGGATGAGACCTACATCGGCGGCCTGGAGAAGAACAAACACTGGAGGAAGAAACAGAAGAAAGGCCGCGGCACCGTCGGGAAGTTCCCGGTCCTCGGTGTCCGAGAGCGGGAGACAGGACGGTTTGCGGCCAAAGTCTCGCTGAACACCACCAAGACGGCGCTGGAGGGATTCATCGGGCGCCGAGTGGCGCGCCGGTCCCTGGTTTACACGGACGACCACGGCAGTTACAGTGGGCTGGTGGAACGCTACGATCACGGCATCATCCGCCACAGCCGGAAAGAGTACGTCCGTGGGGATTGCCACACCAACGGGATTGAGAGCCTGTGGGCCACGTTCAAGCGGGCCTACAAGGGCACCTATCACTGGATGAGCTTGAAGCACCTCCAACGCTACGTGGACGAATGCACGGGCCGGCTGAATCTGCGGGGCCTCGGCACCCTGGAGCAGCTCGCGGCGATGGTCCAGGCGATGGAGGGGAAACGGCTCACGTTTCGGGAACTGGTGGACAATGGCTAATTCACAGGTCCGAGAGCAAGAAGTCTTTTCAATCCCTGAGCTCCATGAGCAGTCAAGTCCAATCCGAGTTGCGTCGCATCGTCCGGACTCAGAGAAAACTGGACATAGGTGGGATTCCGGCCTTCAGCATCCTTCACAAGCTCAATGCACACTAGTACTGCAACAGGATCCGAATCGGAACTCTGAGCCACCTCGTAGCGAGACGCGCCGTCTGCATCGATCTTTCCATCTGCTTCGATCCTGAATAGTCCGTTATTTCGCCTCATCTGATTACCAATCCTCCTCGCCTTCGACGGGGACGCCGTTCTGCAACAGTTGATAGTCCTTCACCACGGAGTCCGCAGGGTATGGGAACACCGCGCCCCGTACGTACTGAACTGATCCTGGTCTAACCTTGATCCTACCCAGGGGGTAGGTGTTCGCAATTTCAAATTCTTCCCCATCGAGAAACGAAATTTCCGGTTCATCCCAGTTCCAGTCGATGGTTTGATCCGTCGGGTTCCGGAAGCGCAATGTCCAGGTGACGCGGTTAGAGCTCCAACTGATCGTCTGTTTGAACTTGACCGCCCAACGGAGGCCATCGGATTGATCTTCATCCGTGTCCGTGGCGGCCTCCTCCCGGCAAGTAATTGTGACGGTGACGGTTTCTCCCGGATCGAGAACAAGATCGACATTCTCCTCTTGCGCATGAATCGAGGTTGTCAGCAGGAATAGGAACAGGATCGATCTATGAAGCATGGAATCCTCCAAGAAAAAGGCCCTGGGTCAGGCGTGAAGCACTGGCGGGGATGGAGTAGACTCCTCCCAGGCTGTGCCTTGCCTTTACCCAGGGCACAGATTAGAGGGCTTTGAGTGCGTCAACACTCTCCGCTCTCGAACATTGGAGGGGGCCGTGGCCTTCACGGGAGCGGCCTGCCTCCAAGATGCTCGGAGTCTAACACGGGAGATTGACAGGGGTAAGGATGGATGGATATTCTCCCCTTGAGCATGTCCAACTCAAGGAGCAACACGCATGAACCCAAAAGCCGACCAGGGAAAGCCCCGCCGTGAATTGGTCCGATCGAGCTACCAACCCACCGAATCAGAACTGAAAGAGCCGATCTCCCTCCCCCCCGGCACGACGCTGGACCAGTTTGTTACGAAGCTGGTTGAGCCTGTGGATATTCTGTGGACTGATAAACCCCGCCGCAGCCGGTAGGCGAAACTTCGCCTGGGCACTCAGCTACGCAAGTCCC
>JAPPLF010000111.1:52816-106999 GCA_028874215.1 Acidobacteriota bacterium | reverse complement strand
GATGAAAAGGCTCACGAATCGAATCCAAAAGGAGAGTGGCGATGCGGCCCTTCCGGTCCCGGCAGACCAGAAGAAACCCAACTGGCGCCGACAGCTGCTACCCGGCGTCTTCATGCTGGGAGTTCCGATCTCGGTGGTGCTGACACGAATGGGCTACCTTCCGCATGAGTATGTGCAGCCGGTATCGGCTCTCTATGCCGTGCCATTCCTGATCGCCACCTTCATTACGATGCGCTCGATCATGAGTCCGGTTTACCTCCTGTGGCCGATTCTCTACGGAACGCACGCCATCCTGGTGGTGGCAGGAGCCCCGATACAGTTCGAAGGGCAATGGGAATCTCTGAATATGCTGATTCCGACTATTGGATACGGCCTCCTGACCGGAGTGGTGGGATTTCTATTCGGCCAGTATTCTCTGAAGAGGTTGCGGGATATCGCATCCGGAGGAGTGACGAAACCATGACGAGCGGGCTCGACCGGGTTGTCCACGAGCCGGCCCGGCTCCGCATCCTGATGCTGCTATCTGCGGTCGAGGAGACCGATTTCAAGTTCTTGCAATCGACTCTGGGCCTGACCAACGGCAACCTGTCGTCTCACATGAATCGCTTGGAAAAGGCTGGTTACGTGAAGATTCTGAAGGGGTTTGTCGGAAAGGTAACCCAGACGCGGTACCACCTGACCAGAGCGGGGAAACGGGCTCTCGACAGCTACTGGAAGCAGATTGACGAGATTCGCTCACTCTCGGTTCAAGTGAGTCGATAGCTGTGATTCGGCCAGAAGCAATCCCTCTGCATCACTGAATACTGTAGAAGATCAACCGAATTGGACGCTGGCGACTTCATCTTCACGACGTTGCCCGGTGTGCCGGTTCGCCGTTGATCTACCGGGAAATGCTGGAGACGCCGATAAATTGAGAGAGTCCGTCGGTTCCCCGGAGGAACATCACAAGTAGGGACATGATCTGGAACCTGATTCCCATTGGAGCCTTCCTTTGCTTGGCCGTCGTCATCCGAGGCCAGATCCGGCGCCAGAAACAGATGGAGTTGGGCTTGGGCGTCAGAATCACCAGTCTGGAGACGCAGGTCGGAGATCTACAGGATCGCGTCAACCGGATCGAGGACACGTCGTCCGTTTCCAAGGAGTCCTTCGGAAGAAACGTTCCCGATCTCCCTGCAATTCCTGAAGACGTCGTATCGTAGCCGTCAGCGATCCACGAATTCGCCGCCAGGGGAGCGGCGGTTTCCAACCGCCGATTCCCGCAACCGCGGGCGGCCGGAAACCTCCCGGCTCAGCCCGTGCCGCCCTTCCGGTGAAACCGGAACAACACCGCCCGAGCGAACAGGCTGCCGGTGAGCGGCTCCAGCGACTCCGCCAGATTGAAGGCGTCCCGCTTCACCAGCATGGCGGCCAATTCCTTGTCGGCCCGCGGCAGTAGCTCCGCGGCCCGGCTCCGCTCTTCCGGAGAAAGCTCCGGATTCGTGGCTGCGATCCGCTCTCTCAATAGTCCCTGGTAGCCGGCCACCAGCTTGGCGGGCGGCGCCGGCCCCTCCGCTTCCGCCACCAGGCCGGCCGCGGGACGGGTAGAAGGGACAGTCACGCTCTAGCGAGCCCTCCGAGAGTATTCAGGGGCTGGCTTTATCCAGAGAGCAGTCGCCATCGAAACACCAATCGTCCGGCGGTGTGTTGGTGAACTGGACTGCACCCGAGGGCAGTGTGTCCTGACGGAGGATGGTGATGCGAATGAATTTCTCCGAATTGACCATCATGGTTCCTTGAAATTCCTCCGGAAGATCCGGAAACATCTCGTCGACGAACTGGGCTTTGTATCCTTCGTAGGGCACGGTCTTGATTTCGAAGACTGCGCCTTCCGGGTCGAAGACCCCGACACGGATCTCTTCCGGCGCCAAGGGTTCGATATGGGCGAGGGCTACCCACGCCATTCCCGTTCTCGTGCGGGAGTTCTGCTGGATTGGGAATGCGAAATAGAGCCCGGCCTCCGTAGGGCCTGTGCCGATCGAGTCGATGAGATCGCCTCCCTGCTTCACTTGATAGAAGAATGTAGTCGCCAGATCACCGCGAAAGTAGAATTCATCTCCGGAAGCGTCGCCATCAAATTCCAGATAACCGGTACGAACCGTGGAGTCGCCCGTGATCACGAAGGTTGCCGATCCAGCAGGTTCCAAAGATACGGGAAACGAAGTTGAACCGCTGAAATCCTCGCCGTTGACCGACCAGTTTCCCTCCCAGTCCTCGTCTGCTCCGGTTCGAAGCGCGACCTCGCCTTTCCAAGGCGAGGTGAGAACTTTGTTCGAGACCATGAAGATGCATTCGAATGAAAGGCCGGTGTCGCTTCCACCGAGAACAAGGTGACCGTAGACGTTTCGAGCTTGGACCGGTGCGATCGTGATCGCCAGTACCCATAGACACAGTGCAATTCGCTTGGCGTTCATAGCTGCCTCCCCGTGATTGAAATGGATTCTTAGGATGGTTTGGTCTCGATTGCATGACCGGCGCGACACGAACCTCTATTGGGTTTGACGGCCATTGGCTGGCCAGGGTTCAACGAGACCCGTTGGATTCAGCGCAACTTTGGCTGCGCCAGCCCGCAATTCTCACCAGGGGGCGTGACGATCACGCATGATTTTCGCCCTCAGCGCGTGCTCGCGACCGCGCGTGCTCGCGACCGATAGAGTAGCGGACAGGAACTCGCCGGCCGCCTCGTCGCTATTGGCCCAGCCACCGCCGCTTGCGAGCCATAGCACGTCGTTTGCAAGACCAGATCAAGTCAACAACGTCGAGAGCTTCAATGTCTGAATCAAACCGCACGGTTTCGTTTCCCTTGATGCGGACCGTATACCGTCTCCCTGCTCTGTCACGGAACAGATAACCGAAATCGACAAGATGGCGTCGTAACGAGACCCAGTCCAAGGACGCGTCCAGGCCGATTGAGGCAATCCACTCTCGAAGCGAACCGTTCAATTCCCGTTCTGAGTACGGGCTCCTGCTCTCAAGCGTTTGAGCGATGGCGCGAAACAAGATGTGACGATCACGCTGCTTCCGTGGCAGCATCATCAAACGCCCGCCACATATGGCGGATAGCCTCGCCTCGAATTCGCGTCGATCGACTGGGTGCTGCTCTCCATTCCCCATAGTTCGTACTGGCCGACGAGTATGAACGAGATCCAGTAGAAGGGGACAGTCACCTTCTCCTGTGCGGCGGGAACGGCGGTTTCCAGCCGCCGATTCTTACGGCCGTGGCCAACCAGGCGGCAAATACCTGATCGGGTACCAGGACTTCAATGACCCAGAATGCCGTAGTGTCCGTCCAGGATAAGGCGAACCGACACGTACAATCCCAATAACGGGAAGAGCACCCAGGGGGCGTTCGTGGCGCCGACGTAGGTGTACAGGCCGCCCCTGGTGACGTTGCGCTGCCTCCCGGCCACGAAGAAACTGACCCAGTAGACCGACGTCGCGTAGGTCCACTGCCAGAACATCATGACGCCAAGAATCCCGGCAACGACGGCCGGCAGAAAATCCACGGTATAGGCTGCGTAGAGGATCAGCGTCGGGACGGGTGTAATGAATCCGTTGGCGATATCGGCATTGAAACCGAACGTGCGGCGATCCGAATGGGACCCATCGAACAGGGAATAGGTAGCCCAGACATCCGCCCACCGCGTCGGAGACCAGACATGTCTCAATGGAATCTTGCCGGCAAGGAACTCGATGGCCGGCGTTCGGCCGGTTTCACGTTGCCGTCTGCGCCAATACTCGGTGCGGGTTTCGATATAGTCCCGTTTGAGGAATAGACACGCCTCCCAATAGCAAATCAGGAGATTGATCGAGAAAAACAGTATCAGCAGGCAATGGATGACGTTGAGAGTTCCGGCGAAATAGTAACGCGCGCCAATGCCGGGAAGTGCCAGAAACGCGACCACCAGCGCCGCAAGCAGCCAGACCGGCAGGCTCAAACTATTCTTGCCCGCGCATTGGTCCGGAGGTGTTTGATCGGGGTTGTGTTCACCCATGGCCCGTTCTCCGCTCTTGAGGACGATCACGCGCAGTATGGCCCGAGCCGGGAGGAGATGGGGCGGGATCGCACCGGTTTGAGGGGATCGGCGGTTTCCAACCGCCGATCCTTACAGGCGGAGGCGAACCGAATGCCTCGACCTCAGGCCTTGCCGCCCTTCCGGCGAAACCGGAACAACACGGCCAGCAGCACGAACGCCGCTGCTGCCACCAGCCCCGGCACCCCGATCCGCGACCAGATGCTGTAGGCGCAGCCCAGCGTGGCGAACCCCGTGGCCAGGGCCATCATTACGTTCCACGCCACGCGTTTTCCCCCCCGGGGCAGATTTTGGCCCAGCAGCTTCCGCTGGTTCATGAGCAGGAAGAACGAGATGTAGGCAATGGGCAGCAGCGCCATCCCGAAGACCGACGTGGGGACCGCCAGCCAGAACTGGGCGTCCTTCCACACGAAGGGACCCAGGACGCCGACCACGGCGGCCAGGGATCCCAGCCGGTAGGCCCGCCCCTTGGGCTCCAGTCCCAGCATCTCGCAGACCACGAACCCCGAGATCAGCATCAGGATGGCGATGCTGGAGAGTGCCATCCCCACCACGCCGATTCCGAACACCACCCGGGCGAACAGGCTGCCGGTGAGCGGCTCCAGCGACTCCGCCAGGTTGAAGGCGTCCCGCTTCACCAGCATGGCGGCCAATTCCTTGTCGGTCTGCGGCAACTGCTCCGCCGCACGGCTCCGCTCTTCCGGAGAAAGCTCCGGATTCGTGGCTGCGATCCGCTCTCTCAACAATCCCTGGTAGCCGGCCACCAGCTTGGCGGGCGGCGCCGGCCCCTCCGCCTCTGAAACCAGGCCGGCCGCGGGACGCGTGTGGAACTGGCTGGCCGAGGCGATGACCACGCAACTGGTGGCCAGCAGGAAGGGAATGAGCATCCCAGTGGACAGGTCGAAGATGGCCAGGCCCCGGAACTCCCGGTTCCAGCCGCGCGACAGCAGGGAATAACCCAGCAGGAAGGTCATGTTGATTCCCACCGCCGTGGCGCTGGCGCTGATCATGACGTCGCGTTGCATCCCCAGGATCTTGCCGCTCCAGAACTCCCGCGAGGTTTCGCCCACCGCCTCCAGGAAGGGGGTGTAGGTGGCGGCCGGGTGCATCAGGACGCTCAGGTCGGGGACGAATCCGGAGACGACGGCTCCCCAGTTCAGGGCTCCCGGCGAGAGGGTCATCTTCACGACGACGCCGAAGAAGCAGAGGACGATCAGAGCCACCACCACTTTCAGCGTGCCCTCGTACAGCTTCACCCCCCAGCCGCCGTTGCCGTAGAGCCAGGTGATGGAAATGGTGACCGCCAGGATGGCGCCGCAGATGACGACCTTGCCGCCCAGGTCGCCGGTGAGGCCGTCGGCCCCCAGCAGGTCCGGCAGCAGGTTCTGCTGGACGGCGCTGGTGGCCAGGCTGTACTGGGGCAGGGACCAGACCATGTTGGCCATGAGGCTGGCGATGGCCCAGGCCCATCCCAGCAAGGGGCTCACGTGCCGGTTGATGGCCTGAAACGGCCTCTCGCCGGTGGAGAGGGTGACGTAGCTGATGGCGCTCAGCATGACGATGCCCAGGATCATGGCCACCGGTTGGAGCCAGAGGAGGGCGAACCCGGAGAGGGTCCCCAGGTAGAGGCCGCTGGCCAGCGATCCGCCTCCCAGGGTGAGGGCGCTCTGGAGCCAGCCCGGCCCCGAGAGCCGGAAGTAGGTCTTCAGTAGTGGGCCGCGTCCCTGGGCGCGGGCCTCCCGCAGCATCCGGCGGTCGCCTTGGACATCCGATCTCGTCTCGGTCATGATTGCGTCCCGGTCGGTTGGGCCATCCCGCACGAAGTTGACGGGTCATTCTGGCCGGGACGACCCCCGATTGCAAATCCAGCGGCGGCAGGCGGTTCTGGTGGAATCTTTCTCAATTCTGGAAGACCGGGTCGACTTGGCCCGGGGGGCCTGGGCGGCGTCGCATCGCCTCGCGGTCCGCTGGCGCGGCCGGCGCATCCTGGCGCTGAGCCAGGGACCCTGCCGGTCCTACCTCTACCCGGTGTTCACCCCGGCCGGCTTCGGCGTCACCTCCGAGAGTCCGGCGGATCACCCCCACCACAACTCCATCTGGGTCGCTCTGGACCGGGTCCGGTGCCTCTTTCCCTATTCCTCCGATGAGACCGAGGAGGGGACCTACAACTTCTACGTAAACGGGACCTTTCAGGGCCGGGCGCCGGGACGGATCCTGACCACCGGGATCGAGACCGAAGAACTGGCTCCGGACCATTTGAGAATCGAGTTGAACCTCGAGTGGCGCGGTCCGGAGGAATGGGCCGCACCTGATGGACGGGTCCTCCTGAACGAGACACGGACGCTGGACGTTCGTCCCGGGCGGCGGGTGAACCTGATCGATGTCCGCTCCCGTCTTCAGGCCGGCCGGTGGGCGCTGGAACTGGGGCCGACCCGCCATGGACTCTTCGGAGTGCGCCTGATCGAGGCCCTGACCGTCACCCATGGGGGCACGCTTCTGGACTCGGCGGGCCGGGAGGGAGGCCGGGAGATCAGCGGCGAGAATGCCGTTTGGGTGGACGGTTCCGGGACCCTGGGACGGGGGGTCCGTGCCGGCGTGGCCCTGTTCCCCCACTCCTGCACGGCGGGCCACCCCTGGTACGTAACCGATTGGGGAACCCTGACCATCAACCCCATGGCCCGCCGGACGTGGTCCCTGGAACCGGAACAAGGCGTTGAGTTCGGACTTCGGATCGCGGTCCACGACGGCGATGCACACGAGGCCGGGGTCGGAGAGCTCTACCGGGCGTTTCAGGAAGGAATCGAAGGGGAAATCCGATGAAGATCGTTCGTTATCAGGAAGAGAATCGGGCCCACTACGGAGTCCTGGAAGAGGGGGGACTGATCCGGCGTCTGGAAGGGACGCCATACGAGAGCCCGGCTCCGGACGGGACGGCCACGCGGTTGGATTCGGTGCGGATTCTCTCGCCCGTGCCCGCGCCCAGGATTTTCGGCCTGGGCCTGAACTATGCCGACCACGCGGCCGAAGGGGGGAAGGAGCATCCGCCTCAGCCCATGCTCTTCATGAAGCCCTCCACGGCCGCCATCGGGCCGGAGGAACCCATCATCTATCCGGCAGCCGGCGGGGACCTGGAAGTCCACTTCGAGGCGGAGTTGGTCGCGGTCATCGGACGGAAAGCGCGCAGGGTCGGCGTCAGCGAGGCCCTGGACCATGTCCTCGGCTACACTTGCGGCAACGACGTGAGCGAGCGGGTCATTCAGAGAGCCGAGATGAAGGAGGGATGTCTTCTCATGGGCAAGGGATACGATACCTTCTGCCCGCTGGGGCCCGCCATCGTCACGGGGCTCGACCCCACCGACCTGCTGCTCGTGGCCCGCGTCAACGGCCGGGAACGGCAACGCACCAGTACCTCGGACCTCATCTATCCCGTCGCCGAGATCGTCTCCTACATGAGCCAGGCCATGACCCTGCTCCCGGGGGACGTGATCCTGACCGGGACGCCCTCGGGAGTGGGGCCCGTCTACCCCGGAGACCGGGTGGAGATCGAGGTCCCTCAGGTGGGCGTCCTGTCCAATCCGGTGGTGGCAGAAGGGAGCAACCGATCGTGAGGAACCGAAATGGTCTGCAGGGAATCGTATTCGTTCTGGCCGCAGCCGCGGCAGCGTGCGGCCCGGGGAGCGGAAACTTGATTCTGGAATCGGAGCAACAGTGGGCGGATGCGGTCCGGACCACGGCCGGGACCGTAGCCGGGCCCGATGGTCCGACGCTGGAAGGCGGAGGCGAGGGCCACTGGATTGGGGCGTGGCAGGATGGGCCGGGAAAGCCCGGGGAGGTCCAGGTCACGGTCCGGTCCCGGTTGGAACTGTTCCGGGACAAGACCATCGAAGTCGTGGTGGACGGCTCCGAGGAACCCTACACCGGCAGCGACGGAGTTCCGCACGACTGGTACGGCCGCTCCATGATCGCCATTCTGGATGAAAACCGCTGGGTCATGGCGCTGCGCTCGGGACTGAATCACATCGACTGGAGGGGCCAGGACGCCATCCACATCCTGACCTCCCCGGACGAGGGCCGGACCTGGGGCGGGCTGGACCGCTGGTTCGACGGCACCCCTATCTCGGGGATGCCCTTCGACGACGGCTACACCCACAGCGAGCCGGGGCTCTACCGCATGCCCAGCGGCGACCTCATCCTCCAGTTCTGGCGGACCTCCTACAGCTCCGGGACTCGTCAGCTCCGCTCCCGCGACGGCGGCAGGACCTGGGTTCAGGACCATGATCGAATCAACGTCCAGGGGGTCACGGGGGCGCCCGGAGATCTGGTCCTCGGCACCGAAGACTGGTTCGTGGACCCGGAGAATCCCACCCATGTCTACATGGCGTTCCAGTATTTCCACCACGAGGCGCAGGCGGGGACTCTGCTGGCCCGCTCCACCGACGACGGCCGGAGCTACGAGTTCCTGAGCTGGATCGGTCCCCTGGCCAGCGAGAAGGACCCGCACGGCGGCGCCACCTTCGAGCCGGCCATCGAGTACGTGGGCAAGCGCACTATCGTCGCGGTCCTGAGGGACGGGGCCGGGAACCGGCACACCTGGCAGACGGTGAGCACCGACATGGGCGCCACCTTCGCCCCGCTGGAGGAGATCTCTCCCAAGGTGGACGGCGGGGTGGAAGGGGGCCTCTGGCAGCGGGCGCGGATCTACAAGGCGAGCAATCCGCGGTTCCAGCATGGGAACGTGCTGGACTTCGTCGCCGGAGAAGGGCGACTCTGGGGCATGGGGCTCCACAGCATCGGCGGGGGCTACACGCGCAAGCCGGTGGTCTACTGGTCCGACGACGACGGCTCCACCTGGCAGGGACCCGAGCTGCTGCACGGTCCCATGCGTCCGGGAACCGACACCGGTTACGGCGACCTGAAGCGGCGGGTGGACGGGACCTTCGTGGCCGTGGCCTACTATGCGACCCGGGACTCCAAGGTGTCGGACCTGGAGCAGTACACGTTCGGAGGACGCCGGGCGCTGTTCCGGCTGGAGGAGGACGCCGACGGTGACGGCGAAGCGGACGGGGGATCGAGCTGGCGGGAGATCCACGGCGGCGTCGAAAGTTACACTGTCCCGTTGACGGGAGCCCGCTGGAGATTGAACATACGTCTCTCGAACATCGGGGAGGGTCCGGGCCCCGGAATCGAGTCCATCCGGATCGCGCCGTCGCAGTAGCAGGAAAAGGAAGGTTGACCTGATGGAACTTCATTTCGCGGATCACGTGGTTTTGGTCGCCTATCTGGCGGCCATGATGTTTTTGGGCTGGCGGCTCGCCAGGGGGCAGAAGACCGAAGAAGAGTACTTCCTGGGCGGGCGGCGCCTCCCCTGGTTCGCCGTCGGAGTCAGCATCATCGCGTCGCTCCTCTCCAGCATCACCTATCTGGCGAGTCCCGGCATCGTCTGGCGATTCGGCTTCGGCGCCTTCGTGAGCAACCTGGTGGCCATTCCCATCGACATTGTCCTGATCCTGCTCCTGGCCATCCCCTTCTTCGTCCGGTTCAAGTTCACCACTGCCTACGAATACCTGGAGCACCGGTACAACCTCTCGGTGCGCTTGCTGGGCGCCACCATGTTCCTCATCTTCGTCACCGTGCTCATGGGGGTGATCGTGCTGGTCTCCTCACGTGCGCTGGCCGTGGCCACAGGGCTGCCCCTGGTGGTGGTCATCGGGGTGATCGGAGTCGTCGCCACCGTGTACACCATGATGGGAGGGATCCGGGCCGTGGTCTGGACCGACGTGATTCAGGCGGCTCTCCTGGTGGGAGGAGGGCTGTTCGCCATCGGCTACGTGGCCTATACCACCGGTTCGGGACCGCTGGACTGGTACCACGTGGTGAGCGCCCGGGACAACGAGAGCTTCACCTTCTTTTCCCCCGACCCCACCCAGGCCGGCACGGTGGTGACCATGACCCTCTCGGCGGTGATCTGGACGCTGACCGCCCATTGCGCCAACCAGATGACCCTGCAGCGCTACTTCAGCACCGTGGACGTCCGGGCCGCCAAGCGCAGCTTCGTCACCAGTATCGTGGTCAGCATCACGATTTCCTTCCTTCTGGCCGTCATCGGCGCCTCCCTGGTCTACTACTACACGCAGGGTCCGGCAGTCCTCCCCGAGCATTTCGACCTGGCCAGCGGCAAGGATCGGGACGCCATCTTCCCCTTCTTCGTGGCTTCCAGGATTCCGCCGGGACTGGCCGGGGCCATCTTCGCCGCCCTTCTGGCGGCGGCCATGTCCACCATCGACTCGGGGGTCAATTCGTGGGCCACCGTAGCCACCGTGGACTTCGGCCGGCTCCGGAAGAAACCGTCCACCGGAAACCGTGTCTTCCAGGCCCGGGTCATCACCCTGATCGTGGGGTTGGTGGTGACCGTATCGGCCATCTACCTGGACGGAGTCACGGGAATGGACGACATCCTCACCATACTGCCCAAGACCTTCAACTCCCTGGTGGGGTCGATGGGAGCGCTGTTCCTGGCGGGGATGCTATTCCCGCGGGTGAGCAGCCGCGCCGTCTGGCCGGCGGCGTTCATCGGCTTGGCGGTGGCTCTGGGAGTGGCCTATTCGCGCGACCTGCTGCAGCTCATGGACCCCTCCACCCACCAGGCCATGGCCGGCGTGCTGGGAGCGGACTTCACTCAGCGCCTGGTGGAAAAGGGGATGGGATTCACCTGGATCATCCTCTTGTCGGCCATCGCCGCCCTGGGTTCCGCGTGGCTGCTGAGCTTCGTCTTTCCCAACAAGGACCTGGACCGGATCAAGGGCCTGACCTGGGCCACGCGCCACGAGCCCTCGCCGTTCACGCGAAAGAAGCTGGTGTGAGGGAGCTAAGACGAAGGTCGAACTTGCATCACCCGAATTGAGCACAACGTCGCCCAGGGAATGTCAAAGAGAATTTTCTCTTCAGCTACTGAACGAGGAAGACCTGTTGTGGGCTCCCACACCTTTGGGTGAGGAGCGATTCACATCGGACGAGCAGTGAGAACTACGGAGGATTCGTTTTCGATAATCACCCTTCCCGAGCGGCCTTCGTAGATCATCCTGAAACCTCTCAGGAAGGTTCTCCCGAGGAGGACCGCATGTGGCTGCCCTCCAGAAATGAGGTCAACAGCGGCAAACCGGCCATATATCACCCACTGGAGACCAGGAACCAAAATCTGAGCCAAATGCATACGTCGACGGCTTGATCCTGAAATACCGGAAAACCGTTGCTCTCCTACAAAGGGAAGATTCAACCTGTCGGCTAGAATGCTGTCGATGCAACTCTCGGTAGCGCCCGTATCGACAAGCGCCGGGATCCGATCACTTGAAAGCGAAGGAACCGGATTTGACGAAGGACGATAGTGTGGATCAAACCCCACTCGGACTTCCAGAGTAGGTCCATATTGGACAAGTCTTGCCGATCCCGGTCTGTTCTGGGCGTCTGGGAATCCACATTCAACGGTCGGCATTGACGGGCCTGAAAAGGACGGAAGCCGGCAGAGATGGAGTGGGGACCCCGATTTGCCGAATCAGGTAAGGGCCCCGTCCAAAACGGGCCACGGCAGTCTGCGCAGCAACTTGGAAGTCCTCGAAGAACTCCACGTAGTCATCTCCATGAATGACGATCCACTCCCAGCGATGATCACGTTCGAACTCGGCCCTGTGTCGTTTGAAGATCGTGGTCTCCACGGACAGGTCATTCTCAGCCATGGCATTCCTCAGTTCTTTGGTGACTATTGGCGAAGAAAAATCGAGAACACAAGAAACTCAAGCTTCTTGAATGATTCTACCAAACCAGACGATGGACGATACTCATTCCCGGATTGGTTAGGCCATCGGAGACGTACGATCAAGCACTACCCATATTTGCCGAATACCCGTTGCATCTCGGCTGTTCCGGCGAATCGGCCTTGATCGGCTGCCTCGATTCCCGCCCGGACTCGTTGATCCTGCCAGGAGTACAGTTCGAGAAAATTATCGATCGCTTCGTTCACGATGTCGTCGCGTGACCGTTCCTGCTGTCTGGCAAGCCTGTCCAATTTCCGGAGTATTCTGCGATCCGTACGAACGCTGAAGGTCCTTTTAGGCATCTGACTGATTCCTTTCAGTATGTCGCCATCGAAGACTCGCCAAATATTTCCCTTTCTTCTTCAGTAAATCTTGGACAACTTGCGGGTCTCGGCGGTGATCACGTCGACGACGGCCGGCTGGCCGTCTTTGGTGGCCTGAATCGCCCGCTTCAGGGCCGGCTGCAAATCCTGGACCGTTTCGACCTTTTCCGCATGGCAGCCCAGGGCCCGCGCCACGTTGGCGTAGTCGCCGGTCTGGGTCGAGAGCTTGTAGCGCTCGATGGCCACGGGGATGTGGCGGTCATAGCCGCTGAAGATGGAATCGTGCTTGATCACGGTGAGGATGGGGATGTTCTCCCGGACCGCCGTCTCCCAATCCATTCCGGTCATCCCCACGGAGGCGTCCCCCATGACGTTGACCACCAGCTTGTCCGGATTGGCGATCTTGGCTCCCATGGCCAGGCCCAGGGAAAAGCCCAGTTGGGAGGACTGGCCCCATCCCAGGTAGCTTCGGGGAGTGTTGGCCCGGTAGAAGACGCTCTGGATGTCCCGCGAGGCTCCCGATTCGTGGGTCACGATGGACGTGTCCGGGTCGATGACCGACCAGAGCTCCCGGAACATCCGGTAACCGTTGACGGGTTGGGAGTCGTCACTGAAAAGGGACTCGAATTCCTCCAGCCAGGCGCTCCGCAGCCGGGAGAGGGTCTCCGCCGTCTCCCGGCGATGGGCCTCCCGGCCTTTTCCCACCTTGGACTTCAAGACCTCGGCCAGTTGCGCCAGGAACAGCTTGGCGTCGGCCACGACGGGGAGTACCGCCGGGTATTCCTTGTTGATGTCGGACGGGTCCACGGTGGCGTGGATGATGGCTTTCCCAGGCGGGATCGGCGGCGTGAATGGCGCCACTGTGAGACTGGACCCCACCGCCAGGACCAGATCGGACTCGGCCAGGCAATGCCGCGCCATCAAGGTGACGGAGTAGGCGCCGACGCCGGCCGAGAGCTCATGGCGTTCGGGGAAACCGCTCTTCCCTTGGAGGGTCGTCATGACGGGAATGCCCAGAATCTCGGCCACCTCCACCAGTTCCCGGCTCGCCTCGGCGTAGAGGACGCCCTGTCCGGCCCAGATCATGGGACGCTCGGCCCGGAGCAAACGCTCGGCGGCCTCTTCCACCGCTCCCGGATCGGCCGCCACCCGCATTCGGGGGATCGGCGTGTATTCCAGGTCGCCATTGAACTCCGCCTTGCAGGCGTCGTCCAGCACCTCCAGCATCACCGGGCCCGGCCTCCCCGAGCGCAGGGCGGTGAAGGCGTGCCGCAATCGGCTGGGCGCCAGCTCGGGCGAGATCACCTTGTTGGCCATCTTGGTGGTGGCCCGGTAGTTGTCGACGCAGTCGAAGGAGGGATGGGTCCCGATCTGGTCCAGACCCGCGTGCCCCGGCAGGAAGAGGACGGGGGTGGAATCGGTGAAGGAGTGAGCCACTCCTGCGAATGCGTTCTCGGCGCCGGCGCGGGACTGGACGGTGAAGACCCCGATCTGCCGGCCGTTGGTGGACCGGGAGACGCCGTCGGCCATGTTGCCGGCGACCCGCTCCTGCCGGGAGCTGAGGATGCGGACGCCGGCCCGGGCCAGGGCGTCCAGGAGGTTGGTCAAGGGGTAGCAGAAGACCTGCCGGATCCCTTCCATTTGCAGGATCTTGACGATGGCATCAGCGCCGTTCATGGGACTCTTCTCCAAGTTGTAGATCTCACCGTGCTCTTGACGGCTCCGGCCGATCCGGGTGTCTCATCCTGCCAGCGGGTTCCTCCAACGCAGCCCCTCGAAGCGAGCGAAGTCGCCGTCGTTCGAGTACAGGACCCCGGCATGTTCGATCGCATACGCGGCGATGTGGGCGTCCGTGGTCAGGTTGGCTCCCACCTCCGTCGACCGAAGCAGCCCGGACAGGATCGACCAATGACGTTCCGTCGGTGCCAGCAGCACGGAGTTCGGCTGATCGAACCAGCTCTCCACTTGGTCGAGCGCGTCTCGCACGCCCAGTGGCGATTTGAATACGCGCCGGTTCGTCGTCAGCCGCACGAACCCCAGTATGCTTGCGTAGCAGAGGCCCACGGCGGCGGTCGATGAGAGCGACCGATCCCACCAGCGCCGCGCCTTCACATGGAACGGACTCGTCTCGTCGACCGCGTAGACGAGCAGGTTGACGTCCGGAATCATCATTGGCGCAACAGGGTCTCCCGGACTTGATACTCCTCCGCCTCCAGTTCGTCCACCAGTTGGTTGAACCCGGCGGTGTCGAAGCCGGGCCTCAGGCCGAGCTTGCGGGTCTTCGTGCGATAGGGTTTGGCGTGCGGCGTCTGCTGGCTGCTTCGCAGTCCTTCGCGCAACAGTCGATTGATGACCTGCTTCAATGAGTGTCCGCGGCGCCGCCGCAGGTCCTGAATCCGGAGGGCGATGTCTTCGTCGATGGTGAGAGTTGTACGCATCACCGCATAATATGAACTCTAATAATTGATGTCAATGATGTTCATGTCAGGAGCTCCCCGGAACCTCCACGACGACGTAGTCCGCCTCCACCGCCACCGGGTAGGTCTCCAGCGTGTACGGTTCCCGGCAGAGGCCGCTCATCCCGGGATCGGACTCGGAGCCGCAGTGGTCCGCCGCCAGAGTGGCGCCGCTCTCGACCCGGGCCGGATAGGTGGCCACCCGCAGCCGGGCCGGGTCGAACCAGGACTGGCCGGTCTTGACGTCGAACTCCCACCCGTGCCAGGGGCAACGCAGGATCTCCCCTTTCCGCAGGTACTCGAACTCGCCGGGAGTCGGCGACGTGGCGAACCCCGTCAGGTGTCCCAGGCAGATCGGGCCGCCCTGATGGGGACAACTGTTGCGAAGGGCGTAGAAACGGCCGTCCACGTTGAAGACGCCGATGGACCGGACGCCGATCTTCACTACTCTGCGGGAACCGGGGGGCAGAGAGTCGACGCTGCAGATCAGGTGTCGCTTCACCGGCATTGGCTCGTTGTTCGTTCTGAAAGGACGATTTCTAATCGCCCGTTTCTCTCTGCCAATTGGTTACTCCGGAGTTCGGCGGTTAGAAAACCGCCGCTCCTATTCGGCGGCAAGAAAGCCGCCGCTCCCCTCTCCGAAATCGTAGAGGCTCCGGGCGTTCTCCGACATGACGCCTCGCCGGAACTCCCGGGAAAGGCTCGGCGGGATGGCCTGAGCCGGGGAGTCGAAGTCCCAGTGAGGGTAGTCGGTGGCGAAGAGAAGACGGTCGTCCATGTCCAGTTGGTCCAGCAATTGCACCAGGTACTCGTGCCGGGGCGGTTCCTCCATGGGTTGGGTGGTGAGCCAGAAATGGCGGCGGATGGTCTCGGACGGCAACCGCTTCAGGTCGGGAACCTCCTCCTTGAGCCTCCGCCAGGAACGGTCCAGGCGCCACATGAGGGGAGGCAGCCAGGCGAATCCGCCCTCGATCAGCACCACCTTCAATCCGGGAAATCTTTCGAACACCCCTTCCGTGACCAGGCTGATCACCTGGGACTGAAAGGCCTGGGGCATGCCGGCGTGGTCCTCGTAGTAGTGGTTCGGCCATCCTCCGCCGGTCAGGGGCTGACCGGAGTTTCCTCCGAAGTGGATGCCGAAGGGGAGATCGTGGCGCTCGCAGGCCTCGTAAATCCTCCAGTACTTGCGCCGGCCCAGCGGCTGTTGGGTGCGGGCGGCCACCAGCACCTGGACATAGCCGGGATGGTCTCCGACGCGGTCGATCTCGGCCGCCGAGAGCTCGCCGTCTTCATAGGGGATCACGACGGAGGCCCGCAGCCTCGGCTCGGGCTCCAGCCAAGTCTCGATCTGCCAGTCGTTGAGGCCCTGGGAAAAGGCGGCGCCGAACTCCAGGTTCTGCTGCCGTCCCGCTCCGATGAGGCAGTTCAGTAAGCCGTATTCCAAGTCCCACTCGTCCAGCAACTGCTCCCGGAGAAAATCCAGGTCCGAACCGGCGGGCAGACCGGAAGGGGGCCAGGAGTCGTGCCGCGCGGCGTTGGGACTGGCTCGGGGGTACTCGCACCCGACGTGGCCCCGGAGACCGAACATCCGGTGGTGTTTCCGCCAGCGCGGGGGGAGGTATTTGCGGATCGCCTCGTCCGAGGGCAGCGCGTTGTGAATGTCGCAGTCGATGACGGCGGTCTTGGGCCGGCGCCTTCCTCTGGTCATGTTGCGAGTCCGGGGTTCAACGGCGATGGCCATGGTTTTCTCCTCAAAGACGATAAAACTCGCGGGCGTTCTCAGATCCGATCCGGTCCCATGGTAAATCGGGAAGCTGGGCCGGAAGGTCTTCCTCCAGGGTGTCATTGTGGCAATGTGGGTAGTCGGACGAGAACATCAGGAGGTCCTGTCCGTCCATCTGCTCCAGGATCTCCAGCAGCTGCGGGGACCGGGGGGGCGCGTCCACGGGCTGCAGGGTCAGCCGGATGTGTTCCCGGATGTATTCCGACGGCGGACGCTTGACCCAGGGGATGTCCCGGCGCAGTCCCCTCCATTCCTTGTCGAGCCGCCACATGAGGGAGGGCACCCAGGTGAAGCCGGCCTCCAACAGCGCCACCCGCAGCCCGGGATAGCGGTCGAAGGTCCCATCGGCAATCAGGCTCAGGACCTGCGACTGGAAGACCTGGGACATGCCGGCGTACTCCTCCAGATAGGTGGAGGGCCACCCGCAGGGGGTGGGCGGATTCCCGGAGGAACCGCCGAAATGGATACCGACGACCAGGTCGTGGCGGAGGGCCGCCTCGTAGAGTGGATCGAAGCGGCGGTTTCCATAAGGAGTCCAGGATCGAACCGGCACGATCACCTGCACGAAACCGGGGTGATGCCCCATGCGATCGATCTCCCGGGCGGCCAGGACCGGGTTCTGGCTCGGCACCACCAGGGAGGCGCGCAGGCGGGGGTCCGCCGTCAGCCAGTGCTCCGCCTGCCAGGTGTTGATGGCGGTGGCCAGCGCCGACGCCAGATATTCGTTGTGGACGCTCTGAACCCAGTAGTTGCAGTTCAGTATGCCCAGCTCCAGGTCCCAGGCATCCAGGGTCTGGGAGCAGAGGAATTCGGGGTCAGACCCGGGTGGCCCTCCTGACGGGGGCGTGGTGCCCGGCCGCGCCGGAAGGCCTGTTCCCTCGGGATAGTCGTTTACGTCGGGGCCCACGAACGCCGATTCGCGGATGTACGCCCGCCAGTGCTCGTCCAGGTAGGGCACCAGCGTCTCCAGGGAGGGAAGCTGGTTGTGGATGTCGCAGTCGATCATTTCGACTCCCCGGCCCTTCAGCCGGTCTCCAGGGGTTCGGGCCGCCCTGTTCTTAGAGATCGTATCAGAGCGTCCACTCCCAGCGTTCCGTGAAGGGCGTCCCGGGGCGGACTGCTCACCGGGTGCCGTCCCTCCACAGCGCCCAGAAAATGATCCCGCTGGTCCCGCATTACGTCGTCGCGGTCCACAGAGAGGTTTTCCACGTACCGCCGTCCGGTTTCCCGGTCGCCGTGTTCCACCATGTTGCGGCTCAGATCCACCCGAACGTAGCCCAGCTCTCCCTGGAACGTATACGTGCAGCGGTCCGGGTAGGCGACGTAGTCGATGTGCAACTCGGCGACCCGCTCGGATTCATATTCGATTACGGCGCTGAGGAGGTTGGGGCGGCTGGTGAAGGGGAGTCCCTCGACCTGGATGCCCCGGGCGTACACCGAGACGGGCCGTTCCCTCATGAGCCACCAGAAGGTGTCGAACCCGTAGACGTAGTCCAGGGCCGCCGAGCCGAAGACGTCGCGCTGGTGCCGGGAGCGGGAGTTCTGCAGCGTATTCAGGGTAGCGACGGAGAAGCGGGCATAGCAGACCCGTCCAACGCGGCCGTCCCGGATGAGTTTCCGGGCGCGCAGCATCTCCGGCATGAACCTCTGGACGAACCCCACGTTCAGAAGCCGGTCCGTCCGTTGCTGATCCCGGATCATGCTCCTGGCGCCAGCGGCGGAATCGGAGATCGGCTTCTCGCAGAAGACATGGGCTCCCGATTCCAGGGCGATGCGGGTCAGGGCGGCGTGGGAGCCGGGTGGAGTGCAGACGAAGACCATGTCGGGACGGGAGGCGGCGGCCTCACGGAAGTCGCTCCATTGGCGGGCGCCGGGAATGGCGGCTGCGGCTTCGGACAACCCATCGGGCCGGCTGTCGCAGACCTCGACGGCGAAACCTTCGACCTCGGTCAGAAGCCGCAGGTGCCGCAATCCGATGGATCCCGCCCCCACCACCAGAACCCGTTTCATCACGCTAACCGTGCCAGATTCCTACGGAAGAGGGGCAATTGCAAGCCGGAAAGTGGGCCCTCCCGCACGGTCTCACCGATACACCGGAGGCGGCCGGATCAAATGCCATAGAGAGACCGTTGCCGGGGTTTCTTCGAGGCCGGGCCGGCGATGTCGTTCAACTCCATGGGGTAAGGGTTGAACAAGGTCTGATTCCTCAGGTCTCTCGTGCCATGGCGCATGACCCACGACCCCAGCAGGCCCACCGGTCCGCTGGCGGGAATCTTCCCGTTCCGGAACCGCTCCAGCCGATCCAGAAAGCGAGCCTTGTCCCGGTCGGTCAACTGCTTGGAAATCGGCCCCAGGGCGTAGATCAGGACGCCGATGAGCGAGGTGTAGCGGGGACTGCGGGACAGCGCGTTCGACAACCGCCTCTTGTATTCCCTGGCCAGGACGGCCGCGTCCGGCTCTCCGTTGTCCGCCAACAACCGGTCCAGTTGATCCAGCTCCGTGCGGTTGTAGGCCATGAGCATCAGGCGATTCGCCGCATGGAACCGGCTCAAGGCTTTCCGGGTCGGTCGCCGGACGACCCGGCGCAGCCGTGCCAGCGCAAAGAGGCGGGTCAGGAAATGTTCCCGCCGGATTCGATTCCGGAGGCGCTTCTCGTCCTCGACGGCAGCGTCGGGAAAGTGCTCCAGAACGGCCGCGGCAAAGACCCCGGCGTCCCGTTCCAGCACCGTCACCTGGTCGGCGTCGTGGATCTTGGTGTCCCGGATTCCGCAACTGGGAGACCGGCTCTTGAGGATGAAGCCATCCACGTCGTTCAACCCTTTCAAAAACGCCTGACTGAAGGTGGTCATGGACCGGGTCAGGTCGCGTCCGGTCGCCGGCTGGACCAGGGTCCGGCCGCCGTCGCCGGCGATGATCTGAATCGGGTCCCGAGGCACCCCCAGGCCGATCTCAAGTTCGGGGCAAACCGGCCGGAATCTGACGTATGAAGAGAGCTGGTGGATGAAGTCTTCCCGGATCATCTTGCCGTTGTAGCGGCAGGCTTCCACGCCGAGGCAACGGCTCAGAACCACGACGGGCGTCGGGGTCCGGCTATCGGACTTCAATGGTCGCGTACTCCCGGCCAGGCTTTCCGGTCACGCCGGCTCGCGGTAGGCGCCTCAACGGATCAGATTTCCCCCCACGAGGACATTTCGGCCTTCAATTCGGGACCCAGGTTCATCCGGAAGGATTCCAGGGCGTTGTCGATGTGGTCGAATTTGCGCGCCCCCGCCAGCACGGCTGTCACGTCCGGGTTGCTCATGGCCCAGGCCATGGCCAGGCGCACCATGGGGATCCCCGTCTCCTCGGACTTGGCACGCAACTGTTCCACGATCTTGAAGAACCGGTCGTGGAAGTAGATGTCTCCGTGTCCCGGAACGATGTCAAAGCGGGTTCCGGAGGGCAGCTCGTCCATTCCGGCCGTGTACTTTCCCGCGAAAAAGCCGGCGCCCAGAGGACTGTAGGTGGTGACGGCGATCTGTTCGCGTCTGCAAAGAGGGAAGAGGTCGGTCTCGTACTCCCGTAACGCCAGGTTGTACGGCGGCTGGGTGATCTCGAAACAGCGATATCCCCGCCGGCGGCTGATCTCCAGGGACTCGCGCAGCATGTCCGCAGTGAAATTGCTGCAACCCAACGCCACGATGCGTCCCGCGTCCGCTTCCTGGTTGAGGGCGTCCAGACTCTCCCCGACGGGGACGTTGGGATCGGGGGAGTGGATCTTGTAGGCGTCGACCGAGTCGGTCCGGAGCCGCTCCAGGCTCGCCGCCAGAGCCTTGCGGATATTTTCCGGACCGGCTCCGGTACTCACCTTGGTGCAGAGGGTGACCTCGTCGCGGCATCCCCGCGCCTCCATCCAGCGGCCGATGATGTTCTCCGAGGAGTTCATCTCCACGGTGACCTCGCGCCTGTCCTTCACCCCGTACTCCTTGATGCGGTACTGCTGGGAGTTGCCCCCTCCGTAGGCTTCGGCCGTATCCAGGAAGGTGATGCCCTTCTCCACGGCATAGTCCAACACCCTCCAGGAGGTCTCCTCGTCGATCTCCCGCCCGAAGGTGGCGCAACCCAATCCGATGGGACTCATCATGAGTCCCGTTTTACCCAACGGTCTCAGCTTCATGCGGACTCTCCTCTCGACGATGATGTTGAATGCGGCGGTTCCGGAGATTCCCGGGAATGCCCCGGCAGCCCTCGGACGGCTGTCAAGCTTACCAGTTTCCCTGCATGGTAGTCTTGACCTTTCCTTGACATTGGCGGCGGCACGGCGGGTTCGGAAGGAGTATACAAATGCAAACGGTCAACGCGGTCTTGCTGGGTCTGGACAATCCCCATTCGATCGCTCATCTGAGAACCCTGGATCAGCTTCCCGAAGTGGCCCGGGTCCAGGTCTGGGCCGAAGACGAGAAGTTCATTCCGGACGTCGAGGAAGCGGGGAGCCCGAAAGTGGATCGGGTTTCGACGGATCTGGCGTCGATCCTGGCAGGGGGGGCGCACCTGGCCGTGGCCAGCCCGCGCACCGACCGGAGCCCGGGCGTCTGCATCCAGGCGCTGGAGGCGGGGCATCACGTCGTGGCCGAGAAGCCCATCGGAGCCACCGTCGAGGAGATCGGCCGGGTCGTCCAGTCGGCGCGGGACCACGGCCGGAAACTGGGGGTCTTCTACGGGCGGCGTTACAATCCCCTGGTCCGGCAAGTCCGCGACATCATCAGTCAAGGCCTGCTGGGAACGCTCATGTCGGTGGAACTCCGGATGCTCACCACCCAGGTGCGCTTCCGTGATCCCGGCTACTGGCTCTTCAAGAAACGGATCTCGGGGGGAGGCATGCTCTCCTGGCTGGGCTGCCACTACGTCGACAAGATCCGGTTCATCACCGGCGAGGAGATCGTTTCGGTGTCGGCCGAGGTCGCCACCCGGAGCGGCGAGGACATCGACGTGGAAGACGTGGCCGTGCTCTCCTTCCGTCTTGCCTCCGGGACCGTGGGCACGCTCCACGTCGGATTCGTCATGGCCCTGAGCGGCGGGGGCTACCACAACGTCGGGGGTTACGACACCTACGTGGGAGTCAACGGACGTCGGGGACGGTTGTATTTTTCCTCCGCCGGATCCCCCGAGCGGCTCAAGGTGGAGACGGACCATCCCGACTGGTCCGACGCCCCGTGGCGGGAGTTCGAATACACCCCGGCATCTTCTCCGGCCTATGGAGGCGTCTCTGGAGAGCGTTTCGTCCAGGATTTTCTGAAGGCGACGTGGGGAGAGGGGACTGTTCCGGCCTCGGGAGACGACGCCCTGCAGGTGGCGCGCATCGTGGAAGCGGCCTACGAATCCAGCGAAACCGGACGCCGGATCCAGGTGGCGCCCGATTGACAATCTCCAGACCTGGGGCGAATCTTGTTCCACGAGATACGCTCATCGTGAACGAGCAGGAACAGAGTCCCGAGAAGCTGGGAAAAGCAGACTCATGAACAAGCAGGGCGCCGCGGTTGTGCTGGCATTGATCTTGGGACTGCCGGGATGCGGTTCCCGGGAATCGGCTGTGGACTCCAAGGTCGAGTCGGTGCCGGCCTCCGACATCCAATTTCCCGACTCGGTGTTTCGGATCACTCTGGGCCTCACCGATTCGAAACCCCGGGACTGGTCGGGGAATCTCCGCCTCCAACCGGGCCAGAAGGCGGAACTCGTGCCCGAGCATTTTCGCGCGGGCGTCTACCGCCACGACTTCGGCGCCGGCTGGCGCACCATCGTCGACCCCAAGATCCCCAACGACCGGCTCACCGGGCCCGACAGCTGGCTGGCGCACACGACTTTTGACTGGATTCGCTACAAGGACCGGGCCCGGATCCGGCACCCCAGCCTCTTTGTTCGGCTCTGGGACAATCCGGGCGAGGCGCCGTTCCAGGTCCGCGCCGGAGGACAGGACTTCTCCGTCGGACCGGCGGAGCTGCCGATGTTTCAGCCCAAGTCCCGGCTGGCAGATCGAGTCCGGGTGGAACGGGTGCCGCCGGCGGCCCAGGTCGCCCGGGAACGGGTCGGACAGCAGGACTATCCCGCCCTCATGGCCACGCCTTCGGGAGACCTCTGGGCCGCTTGGCAGGAGTACGAAGAGCGTTACGACGACTCGATCTGTGTCCGCCGCAAGCAGGGAGACGCCTGGGGACCGGTCTGGGTCCTGGCCCGCGAAGCGGACGTGTTTCGGACTGCTCTGGCTCATGACTCGGACGGCGGGGTCTGGGCCATCTGGTCCATGCAGGTGGAGGGAAACTGGGATCTCTACGCCCGCCGCCACGACGGCGAGGGCTGGTCCGGTCTTCACCGTTTGACCCGGGAGCCGGGTCCCGACATTTATCACCGGGCCGTCACCGACAAGTCGGGGAACCTCTGGTTGGTCTGGCAGAAGGCCGTCGAAGGACGGAGCCAGATCGTGGCGCGGAGTTTCGACGGGTCCGGCTGGAGCGAGACGGTCCAACTCAGCGCGGGCGAATCCGCCGAAGGGAACAACTGGAACCCCTCGGTCGCCGCCGGCCGGTCCGGGTCGGTGGCCGTGGTCTGGGACGGATACGGAGCGGGGAACTACGACGTCTACCTGAGACGGTTCTCCGCCGGCAAGTGGCAGCCGGTCCAGGTGGTGGCGGGGACCGAGCGGTTCGAGGCCGCGCCGACGGTCGCGGTGGACCGGCAGGACCGGATCTGGGTGGCGTGGCACGAGTCGGGCCCCGAGTGGGGCAAGGATACGGGCCGGTTGGTCCAGCGCAGGGGGACGGAGCTGAGGGAGTCCCGTTGGCTCGGCCTGGCCTGTGTGGACGGCGAGCAACTGCTCACCACGGCCCATCCCGTGGGGGAACGCCTGGATGCGGCCCGCGAATGGGAGTTGCCGCATCTTCAGATCGACTCGGACGGGCATCCCTGGCTGCTGGTTCGGAACGTCACCAAGCGGGGCCCCGCCGGGAGGCCTCGGTACTTTCCCATGTGGGAGATCCACGTCACCCGCTATGACGGCTCCCGATGGAGTGAACTGGTCCGGGTGCGGCAGAGCAGCGGGCGGAACGATATGTCGCCGGCCACGGCGCTCGACGCGGACGGGCGCATCTGGGGCATCTGGGCCACCGACATGCGGAGCGCCAAGTCGGGATTGCCGCAGTACGGACGAGTGATGGTCTCCCCGCTGGGTTCGAGCCCGGGCCGGAAACACCTGGCGCTGCAGGCCTGGTCCCCGGCCGCCGTGGGCGAGGTGGAGCGTGTCCATCCCAACGAGGCCGAGCAGGTGGACCGGATCCGCTCCTATAAGGTGGAGACTGGAGGAAAGACCTACTTCATTTACCGGGGCGACACGCACCGGCACACCGACATCTCCCTGGACGGCGGCGGCGACGGGGGTCTGCTGGACGCCTACCGGTACGCGTTGGACGCCGCGGCCATGGACTTTCTCGGGACCTCGGACCACAACCACGAAATTGCCGAACCGTACGCCTGGTGGCGGACCCAGAAATTCGCCGATCTGTTCCAGCTCGACGGCAGCTTCACGGCGTTTTATGCCTACGAGCGCTCGGTCCAGTTTCCCAACGGTCACCGGAACGTCCTCTTCACCCAACGCGGAAACAACATTCTGGAAGTGCTGACGGCGGAACGCATGGGTCTGGACGGCGCCGGGCGCCTCTTCGGTTACCTGCGCCGGGCCGGGGGCACCTCCATCCCCCACACCATCGCCACCGGGGCCGGGACCGATTGGCGGGACAGCGATCCCGAGGTGGAGACGCTGCTGGAGATCTACCAGGGAATGCGCGACACCTACGAGCATCCGGGTTCCCCCCGGCCCAAGACGCTGGAGGCGACACCGACGCTCCAGGAAGACGACTCCCCGTCCCGCCGTGACGGCACCGCGTGGAGCGCCTTGGAGAAGGGCCTCAAGCTGGGTTTCATCGCCTCTTCGGATCACCTCTCGACCCACATCAGTTACGCCTGCCTCATCGCGGAGAATCTGACCCGGGAGGGTCTGATGGAGGCCATACGGGCCCGCAGGGCCTACGCCGCCACCGACAACATCGTGCTGGACGTTCGATTCGTGGGGTCGGACGGGGAGCATCTCATGGGTGGGATCTTCACCAGCACTCAGCCGGTGAGAATCCACGCGACCATCCTGGGGACCGGGACCATCAAGCGAGTGGATCTGATCAAGAACAACCGGGTCCTCTACTCGGCGGAACCCGGCCGGCCCACGTTCCGCCTGGACTTCACTGACGGCGACGCGGCCGATTCGGGCGAGAGCTATTACTATGTTCGCGTCCTGCAGGAGGACGGCGAGATCGCCTGGGGCTCTCCGGCCTGGGTGACTTACGAGAGGTAGCCTCTTCCGCGCGACCGACTTCCGAGGAATCTCCCATGCTGGAAATCGTGGACCGTGGAATTCTCTCTCACGTTCCGGGCCGCGGCGCATACTTTCCCTGTGTCCGAGCCCTCCGGGACGGGCTCCTGCTGGCGGCGCAGCACGTCGGGAGCGGCTTGTGTTGCCCGGACAACCACATCGAGGTGTTGCGCTCCACGGACGGGGGACGCAACTGGGCCAATGAAGGGAGCATTCACGGCGGTCTCCCGGCGGACGGATGGTGCTACCGGGCCCCGATGCTGGCACCTCTGGAGGACGGCAGCCTGGTGATGGCGGCCGCCCGTTATCTCCTGGACAACGACGAGATGTACAATCCGGCCACCGAGGGATTGAAACCGACTCAGATGGTCCTTTTCCGCTCTTCAGATCAGGGCCGGTCCTGGTCGGGGCCCGAGGTGGTGCCCAACCCGCTGCCTCCCGAGCGATATGTGAGCAGCCTCTCGGGCCAGCTCCTGATTCTGGCGGCCGACCGCTGGATGTACCCGTTGGAGACCTGGAAGCCGGACGGCTACGAGGGGCCGGTGGACCAGAAGGCGGGGGCCGTCTTCTCTTCAGATCAGGGCCGGACCTGGGACGAGTGGTCTGTAATGGCCGACGACCCGGAGGAACGCCTCCACTACGCCGACCAGATGCAGGCCGTGTTGCCGGATGGACGGATCTACACCACCCTCTGGACCCGGACCTGGGGCGTCGGGCAGGGGGAGGACGTGAACGACCACTGGGTCGTTTCGGAGGACTCGGGCCGGACCTGGAGCGAACCCCGCCCCACCAACCTCCAAGGTCAGCTCTGCGCCCCCATCGCGCTTCCCGACGGGCGGGTCGCGGCCATCTACAACTTTCGGCGCGAACCCCAGGGGGTCCACGTCGCCATCACCGAGGACCTGGAGAACTACGATGTCGAGAACCAGGCGGTGGTGTTCCGGGCCGGCGAGGAGACCATGACCGCGCAGGCGGTGGACGAATTCATCGACGCCCACCAGAAGATCGCCTTCGGCAGGCCCTGGGGAATCCTGCTCCCCGACGGAGATCTGCTGGTCTATTTCTGGTGCACCGTCGATTCGGTCACCCACAACCGGTGGGTCCGGCTCAGGGTCTCGTGACGCGCGCAGATCTCAGTTGCCATCCGCTGGAGTGAATCCACAACAGCGCTTGCGACTTGTAGGACCCGGAGTAACCGGCTTCTCGGTGGTTCGTCCTCCGTATTCCGGTTTCAGGCGTACTCAACGGGCTGGCGGTCGTCAACGGCTGTGGGAGGCGGCTCGGTAAACTGTTTCCCTTGTTCCTCGGCGGCCACTCGTGCTCGGTTCCAGGATTCCCAGCGCTTGCGCTCTCTCGCACGTCCCTCGGCACGTCCCTCGGCGCGTCCCTCAACCAGTCCCTTGGCGAGCCCCTTGGCATAACGTCGATTGAGATACCACTCCGAAAACATTCTTCCGACCTCAAGGAATCCCAAGCGAATGACTGGATGCTGCTGGCAGCCTATACTCCTCTGCCCAGTCTCGGAGTGTGTCTAAGATCCGACGAATCCTTCACGCCTCACCGTCGGTCTGGTGACCGTCAGCGGCTGTCGGCGGTGGCTCGATGTACTTTGTACCCTGTTCCTCGGCGGCCACGCGCGCGCGGTTCCAGGATTCCCAGCGCTCACGCTCCCTGGCTCGTCCCTCGGCGCGCCCCTCGGCGCGTCCCTCGGCGCGCCCCTCGGCGCGCCCCTCGGCGCGTCCCTCGGCGCGTCCCTCAGCCAGTCCCTTGGCGTAACGTCGATTCAGATACCATTCCGAGAACATTCGTCCCACCTCCACGGAAACCACGCTCCAGGCGACGACCACGACGACCACGGGCGACAGACCCCGGGCGATGGCCAGAAATGTCTCCACGCCGCCGCCTGTCGCCCCATCGGCCACCTCGTGCCATGCGACCAGACCTGTGGCCACGATAACCAGAGAAACGAACAATTTGAAGTAGGCGTCCCTCCATGATGAAGGAACGCTCCAGATCGACTCTCTGTGCCTGACCGATTCCTTTTCCATCCGGCAATGGCGGCGCTTCGGGACTTCTCCGATTGTCGATTCGCAGCCGGAGCCCGCCGGCTCCGGCATTCGCCCCTCCTCTCGACGGGGTTCCCGTCAAATCTTGCCTGCATACCTGATAACGAGCGAAATCTGGAATCTGCAACCGATTCCCCGTTTTTCCAATCGGAACCTCCAAATTGTCCGGACTTGGGAGCCATTCTACCGGATGGTCCGGCGTGAAGCTTCGCCCCGGATTGAGACTCTCAGCCGGAGGCAGGACCCAGGAGGGAAGCGGAATCCAAGTCCAGATAGAGGTGGCAATCGGCGTGGGTCTGGAGGATGGAGGAGGGGTGCAGCGGAGTGACTTCGCCTTCCACGCAATTGCGGACCGCCTCGGCCTTTCGGATGCCGGGAACGGTGCAGACGATGGACTCGGCGCTCATGATCTGACGGATGGACATGGAGACCGCCTGTGCCGGCACCTTGTCGATGTTGGCGAACCACCCCTCGGAGACCTGCTGCTGCCGGCAGGCGGTGTCCAGCGTGACCAGGATGTACGGCTCCTCGGTATCGAAATCGGCCGGCGGGTCGTTGAAGGCCAGGTGGCCGTTTTCTCCAATGCCGATAAAGGCCACGTCGATGGGGCCCTGCCGGATGAGGTCCGAAATCCGGCGGCATTCGGCCTGAGGGTCGGGCGCTTCGCCCCGGATGAAGTGCACCTCTCCCGGTTGCACGCGATCCACCAGGCGTTGCCGGAGATAACGCCGGAAGCTGGCGGCGTGGTTTTCGGAGATCCCGGTGTACTCGTCCAAGTGAAACATCGTGGTCCGGGACCAGTCGATGGATCGGTCCGAGGTCAGGGCCTGCAGGAAATCGAATTGTGAACTGCCCGTAGCCACGCAGAATCGGGCGGCGCCCCGGCGGCCGATGGCCTCCCGCAGCTTGGATGAGGCCCTGGCGGCGGCGGCCCGGCTGGTGGCGGCCTTGTCTCTCTCTCGAACGATCTCCATGGCATTCTCCTCGCCTCGGCCGGCACCGGTTGCTGTCCCGGGCCTGCACCGGAGTACTCCCGCCCAGTTTACAACGCGCGAGCGCCCCCGACACTTCCAACCACCTGGTACTTCTGTGATGATATGGGCCGGCCGCCGGTGCCGGCCGCGAACTCGATTCCGGGCCTGACGGGAAAGGAACAGAACATGGACCGATCTGAAATGTTGGAAGAACTCAAGAACTTCGACACCCCCTCCATCACCAACGTCGTGGCCACTTACCCCGACCACCCCCTGTGCCTGGGGCTCTACAATCCCTGGACCACGAACTGGTACACCGACCAGTCGATCCGTTGCATGTACCCCGAACTGGGCCGGACCGTCGGTTACGCCATCACCTGCATCTATGGGCTCCCCGATCCCACCTACAATCACCTGACCTTCATCGATGTGCTGGAGGCTATGGAAGCGTCCGAGCAGCCAACGATCCTTGTATTCCAGCAGAATTTCCCGCCTGAGATCGCCGGCAAGGTCGGTCTGTCGGGAGGCAACATGACCTCCGCTCTCAAGGCCATCGGCTGCGTGGGGGCCATCTCCAACGGTCCGTCCCGTGACTTGGACGAGATCCGGCCCATGGAGTTTCAATACATGCTTAGTGGCGCCACTCCCGGCCACGGCCCCCAAGCCCTCCACGCCGTCAACGTCCCGGTGTCGGTGGCGGGCATGGACGTGTCTCCCGGCGAGATTATCCACATGGACGAGAACGGCGCCGTCAAGTTCCCGGCCGATAAGCTCGAGCCGGTGCTGAATAACGTGCGGGCTCTGCAGGAAGAAGAGGAGGCGCGTATGGCCCAGTTGCAGGCGGCGGGCAGCGCCGCCGAGATCCGGGCAATCTTCAACCGCCACGCCTACGGAAAGAAACAGGAAGACGGCGGCAAATGATGCCGAGACCGGGCCGAAGCAGCGAATGGGTCAGGCTCCATCGGCTCTCGAGCCTGGCGCTCCTGACAAGCGTTCTGCTGTTGAAATGCGGCGGTTCAGCTTCGGACGAAGACAAGGGGTTCGTGTCCATCTTCGACGGTGTCAGTCTCGAGGGGTGGCAGGCTACCGGTGGAGGGACGCTCCAAGACTGGTCCGTCCAAGAGGGGCGCCTGATCGGCAAGTGCCGGGGACGGACCTCTTACCTGCTTTGGAAGGACCGGGACCTGCGCGACTTCGAGCTCAAGTTGAGCTATCGGCTGCTGACCGAGGCCAACACCGGCATCGACATTCGGTCCCGGGTCGACGCGACCGGGAAGCGCTATTTCGAGAGCTATCACGCCGACTTGGGGCACGTGGGCATCGGCGAGAACATTTTGGGCTCCTGGGACTTCCATTTCGGTTCCCGCCCCGAGCCCGCCAATCCGCGCGGGACCCGGCTGGTCATCGGTGCCGACGAGACGCCCCGGCTGACCCGCATCGAAGATCCCCTGACAGTGGATGATGTGAATCGCCGCCCCGAATGGAACCGGGTCCACATCATCGCCCGGGGCAACCACGGCCGGTTTTTCATCAACGGCAAGCTCTCGTCCGAGTTCACCGACAACGCCGAATCCGGGCGTCTGGAGGAGGGAGGCATCGCCTTGCAGTTGCACGATCCGGGCATTCACGTAGAGTTTAAGGACATTCGTCTCAAGAGACTGTGACCGGGAGAGGCCGGGAGGGGAAGAGTATGAACAGAAGATATCTCATGGTGCAGGCCATCGCCCTGGGGAGCATTTTGGGCCTTGCCTGGTTTCTGACCGGGCCCGGTGGAACCATCTCCGGGAGCGCCGCGGCTCCGGACAAGGTCAACCTGGCCGTCGGATACCAGGTCGACCCGGAATGGCCTCGCAAACCGGCCGGTCTGGAGTGGGGACAGATGCCCGGTCTGGCCGTCGACGCCCGGGACCAGGTCTGGATCTTCCATCGGGGCAAGACTCCGGTCCAGGTTTTCCACCGGGACGGATCTCTGGTTCGGTCGTGGGACAACGCGAGCTTCAAGAGCGGCCACCATATGAAAATCGGTCCGGAGGGCAACGTCTGGCTCACGGATTCGGGAGCCCACACGGTCTACAAGTACTCGCCCGAGGGTGAGCGGCTCATGACGCTGGGGACTCCCGGCGAGCCGGGCGAGGACGACCGCCATTTCAACCGCCCCACCGATATGGCCATCACCCCCGCCGGCGACATTTTCGTCACCGACGGGTACGGCAACAGCCGGGTCGTTCACTTCGACGCCGAAGGACGTTTCGTCAAAACCTGGGGCAAGCTGGGAACCGCCCCGGGAGATTTCGACACGCCCCACGGCATCGTCGTCGACTCCAAGGGCCGCCTCTATGTTGCGGACCGCAGCAACGCCCGGGTCCAGGTCTTCGATCAGAGCGGCCGGTTTCTGGCCGAGTGGCGGAATCTCATGGTGCCCTGGGGGATCTGGGTCACCGAAACCGACGAGATCTACGTCTGCGGGTCCTCCCCCATGCGCTGGGGGAGCGGCGGCCGGCTGGGGGCGCCTCCCAAGGACCAGCTCCTCATGAAGCTCAACACGGAAGGACGGGTCCTGGAGCACTGGACCTTTCCCCTGGGTACGATTGGAGAATCGGATCCGGAGCCGGGTTCGTTGAACTGGGTCCATGCCGTCGCCGTCGATTCCCGGGGCGACGTCTACCTGTGCGACATCCAGGGCCAGCGGGTTCAGCGGATGGTGCGTCTGAATTAGGAGAGGCGACTTTCTTGTCGCCCACTGGAGGGGAGACTGTCAGTCCCTCCTTCTTTACCTGCGTCGCTGCGTGATTTGGCCGTTGGCAATTGTACGGTGGACTCCGTCCCCCCTGCCCCCTGGTCGGCGACAGGAATGTCGCCGCTCCTCCTACGCCGGACCCGCTTGCCGGATGCCGGCCGAGGTCCCCTGCTCGAAGGTCTTGAAGTTGGCCTTGAAGAGTGCGGCCAGCTCCCGGGCCTTGGTGCGGTAGGCGCCACGGTCCGACCAGGTTCGCTCCGGCACCATCAGCTCGCGGGGAACCCCCGGACATTCGGTGACCATGTCGAAGCCGAAGTGCCGGTCCCGCACTGCCGGCGCCTGGTCCAGACTGCCGTCGTGGATCCCGTCGATGATGGCGCGAGTATGGGGAAGAGAGAAACGGCTCCCGACGCCGTAGGGACCTCCCGACCAACCGGTGTTGACCAGCCAGACCCGGGCCTGGTGGCGCCGGATCCGCTCGCCCATGAGTTCGGCATACCGGCTGGGGTGCAACGCCAGAAACGCGGCTCCGAAACAGGCCGAGAAGGTGGCGCTGGGTTCGGTGACCCCGACCTCGGTCCCGGCCACCTTGGCCGTATAGCCGCTGATGAAGTGGTACATGGCCTGGTCCGGAGTCAGGCGGCTGACGGGGGGAAGCACGCCGAAAGCGTCACAGGTCAGGAAGATGACGTTTTGCGGATGTCCGACCTGGCACGGGATCACCGCGTTGGGAATGAACTCGATGGGATAGGCCGCGCGCGTGTTCTCGGTGATGGAACCGTCGTCGTAGTGGACCTGCCGGCGGTCCGTATCGTAGACCACGTTCTCCAGGACCGTGCCGTAGCGGATGGCCCGGTAAATCTCCGGTTCGTTCTCCTCGGTGAGGCCGATGCACTTGGCGTAACAGCCCCCCTCGATGTTGAAGACGCCCCGGTCGCTCCAGACGTGCTCGTCGTCGCCGACGAGCCGGCGGTTGGGGTCGGCCGACAGCGTCGTCTTGCCGGTTCCGGAGAGACCGAAGAAGAGGGCCACGTTGCCCAGTTCGGCGGAGGTGTTGGCGGAGCAATGCATGGAGAGTTGCCCCGCGTTGGGCATCAAATAGTGCATGACGGTGAAGACGCCCTTCTTCATCTCTCCGGCGTACTCGGTTCCCAGGATCACCATCTCCCGGCGTTCGAAGCTCAGATCGATGCTGGTCTTGGAGGTCATCTCCGCGGTGTGGCGATTGGCCGGAAAGTGGCCGGCGTTGTAGATCATGAAATCGGGTTCGCCGAAATCTTCCAACTCCTCCTCCGAGGGCCGGATCATCATGTTGTACATGAACAGGGCATGGTAGGCGCGAGTGCAGATGACCCGGATCTTGAGGCGGTAGCGGGGATCCCATCCGGCGTAACCGTCAGTGACGTATAGCCGCTCACGGGTGTTGAGGTAGTCGACGGCCCGCTCCAGGTTGATGAGGAAGTTGTTCTCCTGGAGCGGCACGTTGATGGAACCCCACCAGATCTGGTCTTTCGAATCGGGATGAACGGCGACCCGCTTGTCGCCCGGGCTGCGCCCCGTCTTGGCGCCCGAGGAGATGATCAAAGCCCCCGAATCGGCGATCGCGGAACCGCGATCGTATTTCAGGGCTTCCTCGTAGAGTTGCGCCGGTGCGATGTTGCGCAGGACTCTCCGGACTTGGATGTCGTGATCGCTCAGATCGACGTAGTGGTCCATTGGCGGTTTCATTGAGACTCCTCCCGGATTGGGCTGTTTCTCGCGGATCGCACATTCAAATCCAGAATACCGAAGAACCCCATCGTGCAGGAACAGTGCCTTGGGGAAATCGTTAGACTGACCGTATGCCCGAGTTGCCGCCTGGACCGCGAGCCCCGCGCTTCTTCCAGATGTTCCGATGGATCTTCCGCCCCGTTCCGCTTCTGCGGGCATGTGCCGAAACCTACGGCGACGCCTTCACCCTTCGCCTGGTCGGAACTCCGCCGGTAGTCTTTTTCAGCGATCCCGCAGCCATCAGGCAAATCTTTTCCGGCGACCCCGAACACCTGCGGGCCGGACAGGCCAACAGGGTGAGCTTGGAGCACATCCTGGGCCCCAACTCGATATTGCTGCTCGACGGCGCTCGGCACAAACGGGAACGCAAGTTGTTGATGCCGCCGTTCCACGGCGAACGAATGCGGTTGTACGGCGAACTGATGACCGGGATTACCGATCAATCGATCGAATCCTGGCCGCTGGAAAGGTCGTTCCCAGTTCATTCGCGTATGCAGCAAATCACCCTGGAAATCATTCTGCGCGCCGTTTTCGGAGTGGATGAGGGTCCACTGCTGTCGGACCTGCGCACGCGGCTGATCCGCTGGTTGAACTTCATCGCGGGGCCGCTCGAGACATGGATCGGTCTTACACAACACCGCTACATCCGGCGTCGCGACCCCCTGCTCCGTCGCATCGACCGGCTGCTGTATGACCAGATCGCCCGCTGCAAAAAGTCACAACGGAAGAAGCGGGCCGACATCCTGGCCATGCTGGTCGCCGCGCGCGACGAGCATGGCCGACCCATGAGCGACGAGGAAATCCGGGACGAAATCATCACCATGCTGGTGGCCGGGCACGAAACGACGGCCACGTCACTGGCGTGGGTGATCTACCGCTTGTTGCAGAACCCGCAGGTACTGGCCAAGGCCCGGGCCGAAGTGGATTCGGTGACCGGGGAGGGACGGCAGGCGTCCAGGCCAATTGGGGAGCAGGTCGCCGGACTCGGCTATCTGGACTCCGTCATCAAGGAGACGGCTCGCCTCAATCCGGTCTTGCCCATCGCCGCCCGCTATCTTGGAATGGACATGCGCATCGGAAACCATGAATTGCCGGCCGGCAGTATCGTGTTGCCGTGCATCTACCTCACCCACCGCCAACCCGAGTTGTGGCCGGAACCGGAGGCGTTCAACCCCGACCGGTTCCTGGGGCGCCGGGTCGATCCGTATACGTTTTTCCCGTTTGGCGGAGGCGTGCGCCATTGTCTCGGCGCGGCGTTCGCCAGCTATGAGATGAAGATCGTACTGGCTCGCGTGTTGTCGCGCGTGACCCTGCGATTGGACCCTCGCCACACGGTTCGGGTGGTGCGGCGGGGCATTACATTTGCGCCGTCCGGCGGCGTTCGGGTGATCCGAGCGGCGGACTGATCTGCCAGTCGCTTAAAGCCTAACGTGCCGGTACTTGTCGGGCCTGCCGCGTCTCCATACAATTTCCTTCGAAGTCAGATTCCCGGCCGGTCGCCGGCCTGAGAACAGGAGGTACGACCCACCATGATTCGGACCTGGACCCGCTGCCTGTGCCTGATTTGCCTCTTTTTGCTCTTTCCGGGCGGGGAACTCCGTGGGGAAGGGAAGATCCGCGTTCTCCTGGTCGACGGGCAGAACAATCACAACTGGGTGGAGACCAGCGAGTCGCTCCGCGGCGCCCTGGAACGCGCCGGCCTTTTCCAGGTGGTCACTTCCACGAGTCCAACCAAGGACGCCGGGCCCGCCGCTTGGAAGGAATGGCGGCCTGAGTTCGGAGCGTTCGACGTGGTCGTCAGCAACTACAACGGCCAGCCCTGGCCCAAGGCGGTGCAGGAAGCGTTGGAAGAGTACGTCGATTCCGGAGGGGGCCTGGCCATCGTCCACGCCGCCAACAACCCCTTTCCCGAATGGGACGAGTACAACCGCATGATCGGCCTGGGCTGGCGGGACCGGAACTTCGGCGACGCCATCGCCGTCGACGACGGCAGCGGCCGGCTCCTGCGTATCGCTCAGGGCGCCGGTATCGGCGCCGGACACGGCCGGCGGCATTCCTACCTGGTCCGGGTCCGAAAGCCGGAGCATCCCATCATGAAGGGAATTCCGGCCCGCTGGATGCACGCCACCGACGAGCTGTACCACGGCCAGCGGGGACCCGCCCTGGACATGACGGTGCTGGCGTCCGCCTATTCGGACCCGAGGCAGGCCGGGTCCGGCCAGCACGAGCCCCTGGTCTGGGTGATTCCCTACGGCAAGGGCCGGGTCGTCACCAATCTCATGGGGCATCACTGGCCCGGTCAGGAGCACCGGAACTCACTGCACTGCGTCGGCTTCCAGACGATTTTCACCCGCAGCGTCGAGTGGCTGGCCAGGGACCGAGTCACCCTTCCCGTGCCTGATCGGTTTCCCACCACGAAGGAGGTCGTGATGGTCGACCTGACGCCGGCGCCCGGGCCCGAAGTGCCGGCGGGACACCGGCTGTTGTACTACCAGACGATGGGGAGTAAAGAGGCGCTCCGGGACTTCGCCTTCTCCGATCCTGCGGCGTGGCGCTACTCCGGCGGGAGCCAGGACGAGCCGGCGCTGGAGCATTTTCAAAAGAGCCGGTACGAACCCCCGCACCGCTCCCCCCTGAACATCGCCCTGATCGGCGGTCAGCAGTTCGGCAGTTTCGTGGCGGACTTGCGGGTCCGGCAGACGGGACGGGAATACGGTCACCGCGATCTCTGCTTCTTTTTCGGTTTCCAGGACCCGGCCCACTTCTACTACGCCCACATCGCTTCCCGGACCGATGACCACGCCCACAACATCTTCCGGGTCAACGGCCGGGCAAGGGTGAAGGTCTCCACGACGACCACCGCCGGACACGACTGGGGCGAACGGGATTGGCATCAGGTCCGGATCCGGCGCGACCTGGAGAGCGGCTCCATTCAGGTGTTCGTCAATGACATGTCCAAGCCCATCATGAGCGCCCGGGACAAGACGTTCGCGCAAGGGTGGATCGGCGTGGGCTCGTTCGACGACACCGGAAAGGTTTCCCGGATTCGCATCTGGTCGCCGGAATTCGTGAGCAGGAATGTCGACTTTTTTTCCGGATCCAGCGACTGATTCGGAGGCGGCTTCACTCTTCCCAAGCGACGGACTCAAGAAACAAGGATGGACGAGTTGGTGCGCCATTTGGATCAGCACAGCTTCATGGACGCTGTCCTCGATGACCTTCGTGCCCTTCGCCTGATGCTCGAGCAGGGCAAGATCGAATCGTCCCCTCGGAGGGTCGGCATCGAGCAGGAACTCTTCCTGGTGGATGACTTGTGGCAGCCGGCGCCAGTGGGTCCTCAAATTCTGGAGAACAACCGGGATCCCCACGTCACCCCCGAGTTGGGGCGATTCAATCTGGAGATCAACGTCGATCCCCTGGAATTCCGGGGCGGGTGCCTGGAAGAGCTGGAGCGCCAACTCAACCAGTCGATCGAGGAGCTGGCCGCGCTGGCCCGAGCTCACGGGGCGCGGATCCTGCTGGCGGGCATCCTGCCCACCCTGACCCTGTCGCAACTCACGACTCGGAACATGAGTCCGCAACCGCGTTACCGCGCTCTCTCGGAGGCGATCACCAAGCTGCGCGGCGAGACTCATTCGCTGCGCATCCGGGGAATCGACGAATTGATGGTCAAGGTCAAGACCATCATGCTGGAGGCCTGCAACACCAGCTTCCAGGTGCACCTCCAAGTTCCTCCGGATCAGTTTCCGCGGTACTACAACATCGCCCAGTTGGCGACAGCCCCCGTGCTGGCGGCCGCCGTCAACTCCCCCCTCCTGTTGAGCAAGAGACTGTGGCAGGAAACCCGAATCGCTCTCTTCCAACTCTCCGTAGACACGCGGAGGCCTTCCGCCTATCCGCGGAGTTCAAGACCTCGCGTCGGTTTCGGAGACCGCTGGGTCCGGGACTCGGTATTGGACATCTTCCAGGAGGACGTGACCCGTTTCCGGGCCCTGATGAACATGGAGAGCACGGAGGACCCCTTCGAGGCGCTGTCCCACGACCGGCTTCCCCGGCTCAAGGCGCTCGGCACGTTCAACGGCACCGTCTACCGTTGGAATCGGCCCTGTTACGGAGTTCACGAGGGCCGCGCCCATTTGCGCATCGAGAATCGGGTCCTTCCATCCGGTCCCTCGGTGGTGGACGAGGTGGCCAATGCCGCTTTCTTCTGCGGGCTGGTCACCGGCCTGGCCCAGGAGCACGAGGACGTCACCACCCGGATCACCTTCGCGGAGGTCAAATCCAACTTCCAGTCGGCCGCGCGTTCAGGCCTGAACGCGCAGCTGGGCTGGCTGGATGGAGAATCCAGATCCGTTCCCGACCTGATTCGCGAGAGGCTCCTGCCCATGGCTCGGGAGGGTCTCCGGCACCGCGGAATCCGCGCCGGGGACATCAAGCGTTATCTGGACGTCATCGAGAAACGGGTGGAGAACGGGCAGACGGGAGCGAATTGGCTGCTGCGGTCGTACTCCGGGATGGGAGGCGACCGGCGCCGGGGAGAAAATCTCGTGGCTCTGACGGCGGCGACCTACCGGCGCCAGACGCGAGGGAAGCCCGTCCATTCGTGGCCTTTGGCCGAACCGGACGAGGGCGGCGACTGGCGGGCCCACTACAAGCGGATCGAGCAATACATGACCACGGAGGTATTCACCGTCCAGCCGGAGGATCCCATCGACCTGGCGGCCAACATCATGGACTGGGAGCGCGTGCGGCACATCCCGGTGGAAGATGAACGGAACCGGCTGGTCGGCCTGGTCTCCTATCGCGCCATCTTCAGTTTTTTCATTCGCCAGGGCGCCGGACAACGAAAGGTGGAGCCGGTCCGCCGGATCATGAAGCCGGATCCCATCACCGTGACTCCGGAGACGTTGACGGAGGAAGCCATCGCCATCATGCGGCGAGCGAAGATCGGGTGCCTGCCGGTGGTTCAGGACGATCGGCTGGTGGGCATCGTCACCTACCGGGACTTCCTGGAGATCGCCGGACACGTGCTGGAGCAGGAGTTGCGGGCCGGTGGCCACGGCCCGGATTGATCCGGACCGCCTCGGCTACCGGGGGGTGTTCGCCGAAGGGCTCCGTCCGGTCGTGCGTCCGAAGTTGTGGTGCAGCATGGCGGCGGCAATGAGTCCCACGGTCGCCAGCCCCGACAGCAGGAGAAAGGTGTGCTGATGCCCGCCGATGCCGGGTGTCGCGTCCAGCAGCCGGCCGGCGATCATGTTGTAGAAGATGTCCGGCGTAAAGCCCACCAGGGAGATCACTCCGATGGCCGTCCCGGTCACCGCGCCCGGAACTTGGGTCTGCTCCAACAGGGCGAAGTAGAGCCCGCGTAGAGCGTACACGGCGAAGACCGTCACGATCAGGTTCGCATACAGGATCACCACCAGTTCCGGACTCATCCCCAGGAAGGCCAGAACTCCCCAGCACGCGCCGAGAGAGGCGAACAGCACCGTGGTCGTCCAGGCGATCCCGAAACGGTCACCCACGATTCCGGCGAGGATGGCGCCGCCGGGACGGAGGTAGCCCGTCGTGGCGGCGAAGCCGGCGGCGTCGGTTTCGTTCATCCCCAGCACTTCGTAGTAGTAGAGGGAATAGTTGTCGAGTCCCTTGAAGCCGCAGTAGGCGCAGATCACGATGACGGCCTGCAGCCACACCGCGCGTATTCGCAGGACTTTCCGGACGTTGGACCAGGTCTGCCGCCGGCGTTTTCGGGCGGATGTGGGCGTCTCGGGTATGAGCCACCACACCGCGGCGGCCGCCGCCAGAGTCAAGACGGTGTAGAACAGGATGACCGACTGCAGAGCGGCCGCGCGTTCGGCCGGGTCGGCGAGCGTCGGATCGGCTCCGATCCGGAGGCTGAACAAGAGGACGCCGGCGCTGGCGAACAGGGCCGCGAGCAGTCCGCGGCCGCCGTCCAGGAGGCCGAACCCACGGCCTTGAGCCAGTTGTCCGCCCCATACCCGGGTCGTGCGGATCAGCGCGCACCAGAAGAGAAAAACGCTGGACACCCCCCAGAACGCATACAGGACGGACATTCCCAGAAAGCCCGGCAGGGTCATGAGATAGAAGCCGCCCGCGGCTGTGAACAGGAGAGAGGCGCACATCATCTTCCGGGCCGAAAAGCGATCGGCAAGAATCCCTCCCGGGAAGTACGAAAGCATGGCGGTGATGCCGTAGGGCGCGAATACGTCGCCCAGATCGGCGTTGGAAAAGTCGAAGACCTCAAGCACCGTCGGACGGAAAAACCGCATCAGGTGAAACGGCAGGCTGTAGATCATCTCCCCGGCAAACACCAGGGCGAACATGGTGAGAATGCGCGTGCGGGCCTCAGCCGAGATGGTAAATCGCATCACACCGGCGTCCGGGCGGGACACGGCTCCACGGAATCACCTGAAGGAGACGCTGTAGAGCCGGGCGTGACCCTTCAGCCGAAAGCGGAGCCGAAGCGGGTCTCCTCCCGTGGGGAGATTGAGCTGGTTGCCTCCATAGGGCCAGTAGACCGGGACCGCCAGGCCGTCGCCGGTCACGGCGTTGCTCCGGGTCACGATCCGGTCTCCCTGCAATAGTTCCACCTGAATCAGGCCCCGGCCTCGGTCGAGTCCAGTTGTATTCAGCTCCAACTCGAGAGGGGCCCCCGTGGGCTTCAGTGGAATCGTGGTCCAGGAGCCGGATCCGGATCCTTCCGCCACCGACAGGCTGACGAACCCGTCCCGCCGGATGGTGGCCAGGCCGGTATGCATGGGGGTTTGGATCCAATCGTGGAACCAACCGATGGTGGTCGCGCTGCCGGAGTAGTAGATCCAGGATTCGCCGTCGACTTCCAAGGGGACGTTCACGGGCGAAACCCAGCCGGCGTCCCAATCCCCCTCCGGGCCCAGTTCGATCACCGGCTGTCCGTCGAAGACATGGACGAAATTGAGTCCGTCCCGGCTGACGATGAGCTGTTGGGGCATCCGGTGATCGGGGCCCCAGAGGTCGAACATGCCGGGATACATGCCGGCGTCCAGCCAGACCGAGGTCAGGTGCTGCTCCGCCTCCAGGCCGGCCCGGGGGAACATGTTGGGGTTCCTGGGATCGCTGGTCCACTCCAGCAGGTCGGAGCTCCAGTAGACGCAGGTCATCCGGACCCAGCGGTAGGTCTCTCGCGCGCAATGGGAGTACACCTTCCATCGCCGCTCCGGATGCTTCTCCAGGGTGTCGTAGAAGAAGTTGCGCCGGTCGCCGAACGACATCCGGACGCGCCCTCCGTGGGTCCAGTGAATGCCGTCGGAAGAATAGAGGAGGGGATTGCCCCGCGTGGCCACGATGGCCTTGTAGCGGCGTTCCGGATTGGTCTCCCGGTCGTCCTTGATCACCATGGGCATGTAGGCGCTGTTGCCTTCCCCGCCCATGTCCATGATGTTGTTGGCCTTGGACCCCTTGTATTCCACCTGGTTCAGATTGGGTTTGACCCATTTCACCCCGTCCCGGCTCTCGGCGTAGCCGACGTAGTGAGGAGACCGCTGGTTGGCCGCGTAGTCCTGGGAGAGGCCCGAATACCACATCCGGAAGCGGCCCTCGTCGTAGAGGACTTCGCCGTAGGCGTGGGCCCGGAGATCGTCGAAGCTGCCCGGAGGTCCGGTTCTCAGCACCGGATTGGCCGGATGCTTCTTCATGGGATGGAGGCTCTCGGCCACGTTATCGGCGGCGCCCACCTCCAACATGTCCAGGAAGAGCACCTTGCGGTCCGGTTCCACTTTGAGATCCGGGACCGCCATGCGATCGAAGAAGATCCCCCCACCGGTGGCGTCGGTGGCGGCCAGGGTCATGCCCAGGCTCCCGGAGCCCGGCGACATCTGCTTCTGGACCGTGTGAAAGTCGCTCAGGGCGGGTCCCGCGGACAACTCGTTGGTATGAATGTTGGTGGCCTCTTTGTGAAGCAGCGGGTCCCCGGCCAGGGTCCGGCTTTCGTAAGGAGCGCTGAACCGGGTTCCCAGCCAACGCGAATAAAAGGTGTGGCCGCGCGTCGAATTGGACCAGAAGACCCAGGCAACGCCGTGTTCGTCGCGGGCCAGTTGGGGACGGTGGAACTTGTCCCGGCCGTAGTGCAACGGCTTCCGGGTCCAGTCCCGGCCGTCGAAATAGCAATAGAGAATGATGTGCTCCGACTTCTCGAAGACCACCAGCGCCCGTTCGCCCCACCCGACCACGCTGTAGTTGACGAAGCCGGTCCCGCTCCAGGGGCCGTGAGGCAGGATTTGGGTCAGGTCCCGGTCCTCGGCGAACGATCTGGCCAGATCGGGGATCTGGAGATAGTAGAGGAGCCAGGAGTCGTCCCGGGAGAACGCCATGTGGAGAGTGCCGCCGGGGTCCAGGTCCATCACCGGGGCGCGGAAGGCTCCCGGAAGGGTCAGGACCTTGCGGGTCCAACCCCGGTCCGACGGGGTGGCCATCCAGATCTCGTCCGACTCCTTGCGTCCGTTGTGGCGGTCGTACGCGACTCCGCCGTCCTGCAGGCGCGAGTGGCCGTCCCCGGCCGGCGACGCCTGGCTGTAGGCAATCCAGAGCCGCCCCGATTCGTCGATGGCCAGGTCCCCCATTCGAGGTTCCTTCGCCGCGTCGTCGACCCGCCGGGCCGGCGCCCAGTTGCCGCCGTCCTGGATCTTGCCGGGCGCGCCGGCTCCCGAGACGTCGCACCGGCTGTACCAGATGGCGTCCGGACCGGTGCCCTGCCAGATCAAGTGCAGCACGTCGTCTCCGTCGAGGACGAAGCTCACCGCGCTGGCCTCGCCTCCAGCGCCTGTGATCCGATTCTGCGGGGACCCTCCCGCCAGCGGTACGGGCGAGTGAAAATCGCCGGCAAACTCGGGGTCACCGCTCTTGGAGACGGCCAGATAGATGGTCCTGCCGCCCGAGGACTTGCCGTCGTAGGCGGCGAACCAGAGCCCCGCCTGGTTCCGCCCGATCTGCCGTCCGTTGGAGTGAGGGAAGGGAACGGCGCCTCCGCTGCCCCCGACTTTCAGGGTCACCACCGCCGGCAGGGAATCCGCCAGCAGAAGCATTGAAAACACAGAGGCGAGCAACCAGGTCCGGCCGGCCGGTTTTGCCGTATTGCGTTTCCCGTGCCCGGTTGCAGGATGATGGGAATCGGTAAGCACCATCGTTGGGCTCTCCTGAAGAGTATTGATCTGACGCTCGGTGCCGGAAGGATCGTACCAGAGACCGTTCGGGGACGGGATTCGGTTGCCCCAAACCTCAGTGAGTGAAGGAGATACCTTTTGGGTCCGTCCACAGCAGGCCGGCCGCCGGCTTTTCCTCCGTCCGGGACTTGGGTTATATTTCCGGGAGTTTCCATGAGTCGGCCTCTGCTTTCCCTATTCCTGTCGTTGGTTCTGGTCTTCCAGGGAATGGCGCCGCTGGAAGCGGCGGCGCGGGCCAAAACCGGCGACGGCGACGCCTTTCGGGATTCGGTCCTGCCCTTCTTGAACCAAAACTGCGTCGGTTGTCACAACCGCCAAATGAAGACGGGCGGATTAGAGTTGGACGCCTTTCCCGAGTCCGGTACGGGTCCGCAGAAGCCGGCCCTCTGGAAGCAGGTTCGGGAGAAGCTGGTCCGCGGAGAGATGCCGCCTCCCGGCCAGGACCGGCCCGAGCCCAAGGCCGTCGAGGCGGTGCTGGCGTGGATTCGAAGCCTTGTCGGGGACTCGGCCGATGCTCCCGGTAATCGACGGCCCGACCCGGGGCGCGTCACGGCCCGGCGCCTGAACCGGGCGGAATACGACAACACCATCCGCGATCTGTTGGGCGTCGATCTGAAACCCGCGGCCGACTTTCCGGCGGACGACTCGGGTTACGGCTTCGACAACATCGGAGACGTCCTCTCGCTGCCTCCCATCCTGATGGAGAAGTACATGGCGGCGGCGGAGCGGATCGCCGAAGCGGCCATCGTGGCCCGGCCGCCGGTGGAGGCGACCCTGGTGAAATACCTGGCGCCCCGGGAGGCGGAGATGGAGGGATTCTTCCCGGCCGGGGACTACCGGATCGATCACGAATTTCCGGCCGCAGGCGAATACGAGCTCCGGGTCCGGGTCGTGGACCGCCGCTACCGGCCCAAGAAGGATGAGCCGCCTCCGCCCATGCCGGCGAACGGCATCATGGCGGTCTCCTTCGACGGCAACCGGATGAAGACCTTCGAAGTGGAACCGAACGTCTACGAGCGGGGGACCTTCGACGTCACCCTGGACGCCGGCGCGCGAAAGCTGGAACTGTACGCCCACTTCCTGTCCGACGGCATGGAGAACATCCCCGAGCCCGTGGACCGGGACAACTCCTACAAGGGAGAGCGGAAACTTTTCGTGGACAATTTCCTGCTCCTGGGCCCCCTGAAGGCGCGGCCGCTTCCCGTGACCGAGAGCCACCGCAGGCTCATGACCTGCGGCGACGCGGACGGCGGGTTCCAGCCCGATTGCGCCCGCCGGATCTTGGAACGATTGCTGCGCCGGGCCTACCGGCGACCGTTGCGGGAGGGCGAAGTCGATTCGGTCCTGCGGCTGGTGGAGATGGCCTGCAAGGAGGGCGATTCCTTCGCCGAGGCGATGCGGGTGGCGGTTCGGGCAGTCCTGGTCTCCCCCCACTTCCTGTTCCGGATCGAGCGGGACCCCGATCCCACCGATCCTGATCTGGCCCACGAGATCGACTCCCACGAACTGGCGGCCCGGCTCTCCTATTTCCTCTGGAGCAGCATGCCCGACGACGAGCTGTTCCGCCTGGCCGACAGCTCGGAACTGGCCGACGCGGCGGTCCTGGAGGCTCAGGTGCGCCGCATGCTGGCCGATCCCAAGGCTCGGGCGCTGGCTGAAAATTTCGCCGGGCAATGGCTGGAGCTCCGCAACCTCGACGAGGTCCGTCCCGACCCGGACCTTTTCCCCGACTTCGATGCCCCCTTGCGCGCCTCCATGAGGCGGGAGACGGAACTCTTCTTCGAAACGGTCCTGAACGAGAACCTGAGCATTCTCGAGTTCCTGGATGCCAGGTTCAGCTTTCTCAACCAGCGCCTGGCGCGCCACTACGGGGTCGAAGGCATCGCGGGCGACCACTTCCGGCGGGTCGAGCTCGACGGCCTCCAACGTGCCGGGGTCCTGACCCAGGCGAGCATTCTCACGCTCTCTTCCTACCCCACCCGAACCTCGCCGGTGCTCCGCGGGAAGTGGCTGCTGGAGAACATCCTGGGGACGCCGCCGCCCGACCCTCCTCCCGGGATTCCCGAGCTGGAGGCGGAGAAGGTGGGATTCGAGGCAACGTTGCGGGAACAGTTGGAGCAGCACCGCTCCAACCCCGGATGCGCCTCCTGCCACATCAAGATGGACGCCCTGGGGTTCGGACTGGAAAACTACGACCCGGTGGGCGCCTGGCGAACCCGCCAGGGGAAGTTTCCCATCGACTCGGCCGGAACGCTCCCGGGGGGACGGTCCTTCACCAACCCGTCGGAGCTTCGCGCTATTCTGTTGGAGGACCGGAAGGACTTCGCTCGCTGTCTGACCGAGAAGATGCTAACCTACGCCCTAGGACGGGGACTGGAAGAGTACGACCGGCCCGCCGTCGACAAGATCCTCCTGGGGTTGGAGCAGGACTACTACCGATTGTCCCGTCTGGTGTTGGAAATCGCCAACAGCATGCCGTTCCGGATGAGGCGGGGAGAGGAAGAAAGATGATCACCGGGAAACATTTGCACCGAAGGACCTTTCTGCGCGGATTGGGAACCGCCGTCGCGCTGCCCATGCTAGACGCCATGGCGCCGGCGTTCGCCAGCCGGGGCAGTGATCTGGTGGCTGCCCCCTGCCGTCTCAGCTTCGCCTACGTGCCCAACGGCATCATCATGGATGGCTGGACGCCGGCGGCCGAGGGGGCCCGGTTCGAGATTCCGGAGATCCTGAAACCTCTGGCCTCGACCCGCCAGGACTGGATGCTGCTCTCGGGCCTGACTCAGAACAACGGCCGGGCCTTGGGCGACGGACCCGGCGACCATGCCCGGGCGGCGGCCTCGTACCTCACGGGAGTCCATCCCAAGAAGACCAAGGGTGCGGACATCAAGAACGGCATCTCGGTGGACCAGGTGGCGGCTCAAGCCATCGGTGACCGGACCCGGTTCCCCTCTCTGGAACTGGGAGTCGAACACGGCCGCATGGCCGGGAACTGCGACAGCGGCTACAGTTGCGCCTACAGCAACAGCATCGCCTGGCGCGGCGAGACCAGCCCCCTGCCTCCCGAGGTGAACCCGCGGCTGGTCTTCGAACGGCTCTTTGGCGCCGCGGACCGGAACACGGATCCCGCCTACCAGGCCAAGCAGCGCCGCTACCGCAGGAGCATCCTGGATTTCGTGCGGGAAGACACCCAGCAGTTGAAGAGCCACCTGGGGCCCACGGATCGGAGAAAGCTGGACGAGTACCTGCACGCCGTCCGTGAGATCGAGAAGAGAATCGAGCGGGCCGAGAACGAGGTTCAGGTGGCCCCGCCCAGTCTGGACCGGCCGGCGGGGATCCCCATCGACTATGCCGAGCACGTCCGGTTGATGTACGACCTGCAGGTGCTGGCCTTCCAGACCGACATGACCCGCATCATCACGTTCATGTACGGCATGGAGGGAAGCAATCGAACCTACCGGGAAATCGGAGTCACCGGCGCCCACCACGGCTTGACCCACCACCAGGGGAATGAGGACAAGATCCGGGACATCACCAGGATCAACCAGTATCACATCGAGCAGTTCGCCTACTTCGTGGACCGGCTCCGCTCCACGCCGGACGGCGACGGCTCACTGCTGGACCACTCCATCATCGTCTACGGAAGCGGCCTGTCCGACGGCAACGCGCACACGCATAACGATCTGCCGGTGCTGGTGGCCGGGCACGGGAACGGCAAGCTGCATCCGGGCCGGCACCTTCGTTACGCCGACGAGACTCCCATGACCAACCTCTACCTCTCCATACTGGACCGGGTCGGACTCCAACCCGAGTCTCTGGGGGACAGCAATGGAAGGTTGGGGGAGCTGACCGAACTCTGACGCGTCAGACTCGCCGATCCGGAGTCAGTTGTCCGGATTGATCCGGACGCCCCACTTCTGCAAAGCGGTCAGCTGCTGGTCTTTGGCGGAGTCGCTGAGAGGGTTCCCCTTCAGGTAAAGGCGCAGGAACGGGGCGAAGCTCTTCTCGCCTTCGGCATCTTCCCGAACCATCTCCACCAAGGGGCCGAGGTCGGCGATCTTGTTGTCCTCCAGGAAGAGCATGCTCAATTCCTTCAGGCCCTTGAGCGGCGAGACGTCGCTGATGCCGCACCCGCGCAGATCCAAGGTGGAGACCCAGCGCAAACCGCCCAGGACACCCATGTTCCGGAGGGGATTTCCACCCAGATAGAGGGACCACACCTTCTGGAGATCCTTCAGGGACGTGATGTCGGCAATCTGGTTGCCGGCCAGGTAGAGGGCGTTGAGGTTGACCAGCTTGGCCAGGGGCGCCACGTCGGAGATCTGGTTCTGTGACAAGCCCAGATATTGAAGCTTGGTGAGTTCGGCCAGCGGGGAGAGGTCGGTGATCCGGTTGCCGGAGAGATCCAGGGACTGCAGGTTCTCCAGCGCCTTGACGGGACCGATGTCGATGATCTGGTTGTCGGAGAGGTCGACCTCGCCCAGATTGATGCAGAATTCGAGGCCGGTGAGATCCTTGATCTCCTTGCCCTTGGCTTTCAGGACGTAGACCTTGGTCGCGTCCTCCTTGCTCAGAGGCTCCTCGGTGTTCCGCTTCTCGAACACCTGGGTCCGGACCGCCGCCTCCAGGTTCTTGTCCGGAAATACGCTCTCCTGCGCCGCAGTGGGCGCCAGAGCCGAAAGGCCCACCAGCAGCGCAGCACTCAGGCTGACGAAAAAGTGACGTCCCATCGCCAAAGACCTCCTTTCAGGCCGAGTCCACCGAGTCTCACGGGGACGGCCCAACTGCGGGGGATTGTAGCAGACCTTCAGGAGGGCTTCGTCGCCAGTTTCGACACCGGCCGGTCTCATGCCGGAATCAGCGTCGAATCCGTTCCTTCAACGGCTGGGCCGCGTCTGGTATAAGAAATCCCCTCCGGAGGCGCTCTTGGCTGGAAAGAAGATCACACTCGTCGACGATCGGGACTGGCCTCAGGCGGGGTTCGGTTTCGAACTCCCCATTCGCCGGAAGTCGTGCGCCCTGGGCGTGATCGACGTTCAGCACTACGCTTTGGACAGCGAAGGCGATCTGGCTCACACCGTACGAGCCGGAGGCAGTCCGGTCTTCCGGGATTTCTCGATTCAAGCGGAGCGGATGGTGGCCAACATTCGGAGGCTGCTCGCCGTCTTCAGGGAACTCGGCCGGCCGGTGGTCTACACGCGCCACGGCGCCTTTCTACCGGGCGGCCCCGATCTCATCGTCCGGCGGCGGGGACGCGAGGAGGTGGCGCACTCTGCGGGAGACGGATCGTCGGGACATATGGCGGTCCGCGGCGACTCGGGACATGAGATCCTGGACGAAGTGGCGCCCCGCCGGGGAGAGCTGGTGCTGGACAAGAACACCAGCAGCGCCTTCCACAGCTCTCCCATGGATCTGCTCCTGCGCAACATGAAGGTCCAGACGCTGGTCCTGACCGGCCTGGCGACGGACCAGTGCGTTCTGGCCACGGCCATCGACGCCGCGGACCGGGGATTCCACGTCATCATGGCCGCCGACGCCTGCGCCGGATTCGACGCCGGCAGCGCCGAGGCGGTGCAGATCCTCTTCGGCCGGGTCTGGGGCTACGTCATGCAGACGGAGGACATCATCCACTGGCTGCGAACCGGAGAGAAGCCGACCCGCACCCGCTTGCCGGCGTGACCAAACCATCCTTCCCGTGTACGTCTTCCGTGCGGATCACCCTTCGAGGGGACAGTGGATTCTCCAACGGCAAGTGGTTGTCGGTATTCGTCTCCAAGGGGGTCCGGGTGGTATTCTCCAACTCACATGGGATGTGTTGGGGCGCACCCTGATCACACCATTCTTCTGTCGTGCCGGTCGACGGGGGAGTCTTCTTGATCCATCTCCTGCTACGTCCCGGTTTGAGCCCAGTTGTTGCCTGGTGGCTGTTTTTCGTCCTGTCGTCGGCGCAAACGGGTGGCCCACTGTCAGAGGATGTTCGCGGGCCGGCGGACGACCCGATCGCCCGACCGGCGCAGCAGCCGGGGGAGACGGTTCTGTATTTCCCGGATTACGTGGACGGGGGCGGATGGTCGGTACAGGTGGTCCTCAGCAACGTCGACCCGGACGCCGCAGCCGAAGTCCGGATTGAAGTCTACGACCCGAACGGCCAGGCAGTGCGGGATCTGTTCGGCTCGGAATTGACGTTTGAGATCCCGTCCCTGGGCAGTCGGGTCTGGAAGAGTGCCGGCTCAGGGGCCATTCGGCGGGGTTGGATCCAAGTCGGGACCGATTCCCCCTCAGTGAGTGGACTGTTGACCTACCGGGACGCCCGATCGGGGGTCGAAGTCGGCGTGAAACCCGTCGAGTTGGGATCTCAATTCGCGCTGTTCGTGGAGGACTCGCCGAGTGTCGGCGCCGGAGTCGCCGTTTTCAAGCCTGACGACTCGTCCCGCCTCGAGCTTCGCATCCGGGACGAGGCGGGGAACGACCCGTTGGAGGGAGGGTTCGTTTCCAGGGGAGATTTCCACCAGGTCGCGAACACGCTTCCGGAATGGTTCACAGTGCAAGGAGACGATCCGGGATTCCTGGGGGACTTTCGGGGTCTCCTGTTCCTGGAGACCGAAGAGGAATCTCCCTTCGCCCCGGTGGGGCTGCGGTTCGGGAAACGGACCTCGTCGCTCTCGGCGGTGCCGGCAATCCGGACCCAACGTGAAGAACCTCAGGAAACGGATCTGCTCTTCCCCGACTACGTGGATGGAGAGGGATGGTCGGTGCAGTTGGCCCTCAGCAACTTCGACCCGGACGCCGAGGCCGAAGCCCGGGTGGAAGTCTACGACGCGGCTGGCTCGCCGGTCGCGGATCTGTTCGATTCTGATTTGACGCTGGAAATCCCCTCACTGGGCAGTCGAGTCTTGAGAAGCGCCGGCTCCGGGGCGATCCGGCGGGGTTGGATCCAAGTCCGGACCGATGCGGCTGCCGTCAGTGGACTGTTGACCTACCGGGACGCCCGATCAGGGATCGAAGTCGGTGTCGAGCCCGTCGGGTTGGGGAAGGAATTCGCGCTGTTCGTGGAGGAATCGGGGACCCTGGGGGCGGGACTGGCCCTCTTCAAACCGGAGGCGGGGTCCGGGATCGAGTTGAGATTTCGCGACGAGGAGGGGAACGATCCGTTGGACGGAGTGTACGTCCCATGGAGAGATTTTCATCAATCGGCGCAGACGCTCCCGGAATGGCTCGACGTCCCCGGAGTGGATGCGGAATCTCTGGCCGATTTTCGCGGCCTCCTGTTTCTGAGAACCGGGGATGAATCCGGGTTCGCCCCGCTGGGCTTGCGGTTCGGGAAGAGAACCTCGTCGCTCTCGGCAGTGCCGGCGATCCGAATCCTGGACGGGAGCGGGATCGACGGCGGGAATGCTCCCCCGCCGACGGTGACGATCTCGGCCTCTCCCACATCGATCGATCGGGGCGGGAGCACGACGTTGACGTGGTCTTCCACGAGTGGGGAGAGCGCGGAGATCACCCCGGACGTCGGCGAGGTGCCGACTTCGGGCACGCTGAAGGTGACGCCGAACGCCACGACGACCTACCGCATCATGGTGACGGGAGCGGACGGACAGACGGCCTCGGCGTCGGTCACGGTGACGGTGGCCGTTTCCGAGCGGGCGGCGCTGGGAGCGCTGTTCGATGCGCTGGGCGGATCGGGTTGGACACGAAGCGACAACTGGGGGACCGGCGCCCCGCTGGCGGATTGGTACGGGGTCGAGGTCGATAGCCGGGGGCGGGTGATCGAACTGCGGATGGTTGTCTCGACGGTCGATGAAGACGGAAGATCTCAAACAACAGGGATCGGATTGACCGGAAAGATCCCGCCGGAACTGGGCGCGCTCTCCCAGTTGAGAGTCCTGGATCTCAGGAGCAACCAACTGACGGGGCCGATCCCGCCGGAGTTGGGCCAGCTGTCCAATCTGAAGTGGCTGTACCTCTTTGGGAACCAGTTGACCGGGCCGATCCCGCCGGAGTTGGGCCAGCTGTCCAATCTGACGAGGCTGTTCCTCTTTGAGAACCAGTTGACCGGGCCGATCCCGCCGGAGCTGGGCCACCTGTCCAATCTGACGAGCCTGTACCTTGGTAACAACCAATTGACCGGGCCGATCCCGCCGGAATTGGGTCGCCTGTCCAATCTGATGTGGCTGAACCTTAATGACAACCAGTTGACCGGGCCGATCCCGCCGGAATTGAGCGGCCTGTCCAATCTGAGGGAGCTGTACCTATTTAATAACCGGTTGACGGGATCGCTCCCGGCGGAATTGGGCGGCCTGTCCAATCTGACGAGGATGTACCTTCGGAACAACCAGTTGACAGGGCCGATTCCGCCTAGCTTTCTGAATCTGGAACTCGACTATTTTGATTTTCTCGACAATGCAAATACGGGTATCTGCGCCCCCGGCACGACCGGTTTCGTCAGATGGCTGCGGGGGATGGAACAATACAATGGATCGTACTGCAATGAGTCCGACGTGGCCGTGCTCAAATTTCTGTACCGCGCCACCGGCGGTGCGGAGTGGACGAACTCGGGAGGCTGGCTCGGGGACGGCGCGGCGAGCGAATGGCACGGGGTCAGCACCGACTCCCTGGGATGGGTAACGGGACTCGACCTGAGTCGCAACGGACTTTCCGGTCAGGTCCCGGGACGCTTGGGAGAATTGGAGCATCTCACCGGCTTGCGGATCGACGGCAATCCACTCTCCGGACGGTTGCCGCTTTCCCTGGCGCGCCTTTCGCTGCGGGAGTTCCGCTACGGGGACACCGAACTGTGCGCACCGGTGGACGAGTCGTTCCAGGTCTGGCTGAACGCCATTCCGTCACACGACGGCACAGGCCGGAAGTGCATGCCGCTGACGGACCGGGAAATCCTGGCGGCGCTCTACGACGCGACCGGTGGGCCGAACTGGATGCAAAGCAATAACTGGCTGACGGACAGTCCCTTGGGGGAATGGTTTGGTGTCGTTGTCGATGGACAAGGGCGCGTAGTGGGGCTGGACCTCACCAGGAATCAACTGACGGGACGGGTCCCGGCGGAGTTGGGCAGCCTCTCCAATCTGACGGACCTGGACCTTTCTGGGAACCGACTGGCGGGACCGGTTCCGCCGGAGTTGGGCGGCCTGTCCGATCTGACGGAGGTGTCCCTCTCCGGGAACCAGTTGACGGGACCGGTTCCACCAGAGTTGGGCGGCCTGTCCAATCTGACCGACATGTCCCTCTCCGGGAACCAGTTGACGGGACCGGTTCCACCGGAGTTGGGCGGCCTGTCCAATCTGACGAGGTTGTCCCTCAGTCTGAACCGGTTGACGGGGCCGATCCCGCCGGAGTTGGGTCGCCTGTCCAATCTGACAAGGCTTTACCTCAGCAATAACCGGTTGACGGGACCGGTCCCGACGGAACTCGGACGCCTCTCCCGGCTGGGGATACTGGAACTCGACGGGAACCGGCTGACGGGACCGATCCCGCGAGAACTGGGCGCACTCTCCAAGTTGTCGATCCTGCGCCTCAATGACAATCAGTTGACGGGGCCGATCCCGCCGCAATGGGGCGGGATGGAAAAACTGTTCATTCTGTCCCTGACCAGGAACACCGGGTTGTCCGGAGCACTCCCGGACCGCCTGACGGAACTCGATGATCTTCGGGAGCTACAGGCCGGAGGGACAGGTCTTTGTGTCCCTTCCGGCGACAGATTTCAACACTGGCTGGATCGGATATGGAAATGGCGGATCAGACCCTGCTTTCTCCACAGCCTGCCGAGGGCGATTCTGACCCAGGCCGTCCAGTCACGGGAGTTTCCGGTTCCACTCGTTGCCGGCGAAGAGGCCCTGCTGCGGGTGTTCCTGACGGCGTCTGACGGGTACGAACGGCTGCCTCCGGTCCGGGCCCGATTCTACGTCCGAGGCCGGGAGAGACACGTTGCGGACATCCCGGGGACCTCCACTCCGGTTCCGGCGGAAGTCGACGAGGGATCGCTCTTGTCCTCGGCCCACGGCGAAGTTCCGGGAGAGATCGTGCAGCCGGGCCTGGAGATGGTCATCGAGATCGACCCTGAGAGAACTCTGGGATCCGGGGCGGGTCTGACGAAGCGGATTCCGGAGACCGGCCGGTCGGCGGTCGACGTGCGGGCGATGCCCACTTTCGATCTCACGCTGATTCCGTTTCTCTGGCGCCCGGCTCAGGACAGGTCGATCTTGGAGATGGTGGAAGGCATGGCCGCAGACCCCGAGGGCCACGAAATGCTCTGGGACACGCGCGTGCTGCTGCCGATCGGCGAACTCGACGTGAAGGCCCACGAACCGGTGCTGAGTTCCAGCAACAACACCTTTTCGTTGATGATTCAGTCCCAAGCGATCCGGGCCATGGAGGGCGCTGGCGGCTACTACTTGGGGCTGATGTCAGGGCCGGTGACGGGTCCGTCCGGAATAGCTGATTCGAGCGGAAAGGTCAGTGTCGCGATACCTCAAGGAGCTACGATGGCGCACGAACTCGGGCACAACCTGCGTCTTTCCCACGCGCCGTGCGGGGGTGCCGGCAACCCGGACCGTTCGTTTCCAAAAACCGATGGGTCCATCGGCGCCTGGGGGTACGATTTCCGTGAAGGGGGCCGACTGGTGCCGCCAACTCAACCCGATCTGATGTCCTACTGCAGCTCCCGTTGGATCAGCGATTACCATTTCACGAACGCCCTCCGGCGCCAGTTGTTCACCTCCCCCAGCCGTGGCCGGTCGTCCCTGGTCGCCGCCCCGGGGATGTCCCTCCTCTTGTGGGGTGGCGTAGATGCCGGAGGCGCACCGTTCCTGGAACCGGCGTTCGTGGTCCGGGCCCCGGCCTTGCTGCCACGCTCGACCGGGGAGTACGAGATCATCGGACAGACCACTGACGGGGACGAGTTGTTCTCGCTCCAGTTCCGAATGCCGGAAGTAGCCGACGGAGACGGCAGTTCCTCCTTTGCCTTCGTCCTGCCCGTGCACCCCGGATGGGCCCATCGATTGGCCGGCATCACCCTGTCCGGACCCGGTGGCTCAGTCACGTTGGATCCGGACACCGACCGGCCGGTCACCCTTCTGCGCAATCCGGGGAACGGCCAGATTCGGGCCATCCTGCGCGGTGCGGAGGCCGCCCCCTCAAACCTGGACGCGACCGTGTCGGCGCTTTCGTTGGAACCGGGGTTGGAGAGGTGGACCAGCCGCGGAATCCCGGATCCGGAAGACTGGACACAATAGCTGACCACCCACTCTCCGCTTTGGTGCGCGTGCCGCCCGGGAGGGGCGAGATTCGGTCGATTCTGTCTCCGGTGAGGTATTGCAGAACGTCCAGATTGTGGATGCCGTGGTAGATGAGCTTCCCGCCTCCCGCCTTGGCCTTGGAAGTCACCCACGAGCCGTGGAATTCGGGGCGGGACAGCCGGGCCTGGGGTTACGTGATGCAGACCGGGGACATCGTCCGCTGGCTGCGAACGGGCGAGAAACGGGCCCGCACCCGCTTGCCGGCGTCGTCTCCAGATTCTTGTGATCGTGTCCGTAGTTCCAAATCTGAAGCTGTGCTTATCGTTGCATCGCCGGTTCGGATTCAGGGGGACCACCAACTACCCAAACGACCTCGTTCGTCAGCACCCTGGCGAATCGGTCTCCACGGTGAATTAGCAGGGTCCATTCCTCGACGGTATAGACCAGAAGGTCGGCGGGGACCGGCAAACGTTCGTAGGGCCAGTCGCTTGCCCGTTCCAGATATGAAGCCTCGCTGTGCTCCACGATTGCGATGAGATCGATGTCGCTTCCGAACCCTGCCTCGTTCCGTGCGTAGGACCCGAAGTAGCCAAGGGCGGCAAGACCAGGCCGGACTTCGGTCTGGGCGTTGGCCCATGCCTCTACTGAACGCAGAACGGTATCAGCCGCCGGCCAGCGTTTTATGGACGAAGTCGAGGAGGTTACGGGCATGGGAAACTGCTTGTGAGCTTTGGAGTGATCCGTAGTGTTCGAAGGCCGGGCCTTCCACGTGTCCGTTCGGATACCGGGCCGGGACGTAGTAGTTGTCCAGGATCCGTGCCTGGTCGATCAAGTCGGCGGGCGGCGCAGGAGAAAGTTGGCTCAACAGTCTCGAGATGACGTGACCCCAGGCTTCCTGGTCCTGGGCCAAGTGGAGCGCCTTGACCGCTTTCTCACCCGCTTGGTGTGCCGCAAAGCACGCCCAGTCGTGTCGACCGTCCCGTTGCGAGGCAACGGCCTGCTCAAAATCGTGTTCCGACTGTGCGAGCCAGTCTCTCCATCGTTGAGTCATGCTCGGCTCCGGTGAGGACTCTCCGGCCAAAGCCGCGGAATCCTCCATCGGCTGGCCTGATTTCCACATTGTAACGCGGGACTTCCTGCTATGCGATTTGGTACGCGGCAAGTGTACAGTGGGGACTCCGTCCCCCCTAACCCCCCCTTTTCGGCGACAAGAAAGTCGCCGCTTGTCTGTTTAAATAAGTCCGCCCGGGCCGCGCATGAGCGGCCCCGGCGGGGGTGGTTGGGCCCTGTAGCCCCGGACCCGTTGATACGGTTGTGGAGTAAGGTCGGCCACCCGGTTT
>JAPPLF010000111.1:0-52806 GCA_028874215.1 Acidobacteriota bacterium | reverse complement strand
AAACGGCCCCGTTTTTTTTTAAAAAAACCCCCCCCGGGCCCCCCGGGGCGGGCCCGGGGCGGCGGTGGTTGGACCGTGTCGCCGCTGACCGTTAGATCCGGATGTGGAGTAAGGTCGGCCACCGTCTTTCCCGATGTCCTGAATGGATACGAGGGCATCAAGGCCCGAATGACAAGCACAGGAAACCGGAAAGATGAAACAGCATACCGTAGGCATCGACATCTCGAAAGCGCACCTGGACGCCCACCGGCTGGCCGACGGCCGATCCGCCCGGTTCGACAATGACCCGGCTGGCTTCCGGGCGCTGATCGATTGGATCGGAACTCCGGTCGAGTGCGTCGCCTACGAGGCCACCGGCCCCTATCACCGGAACCTCGAGGAAGCGCTGTGGAAAGCGAAGTTGCCGCTGTCGAGAGTGAACCCCTGGCAGGCCCGGTGTTTTGCTCAGGCGACCGGGAGCCGCGCGAAGACCGACACCGTAGACGCCCGGATGCTGGCCCAGATGGGGGCCAGCCTGGATCCGCGCCGGACCCCGGCGCCGTCCAAGACGCAACGCCGGCTCCAGGAACTGCAGGGGTGCCGGGACGCGCTGATGCGCCAGCGCACGGCGGCGCTCAACCGCCGCGCCCATCTGCGCGAACCGGTGCTGAAGCGGCAGAACCAGACCCAGATCAACCTGTTCGAGCGCCAGGCGAAGGCCATTGACCGAAAAATGCAGCAACTGATCGCGGCCGATCCGGAGCGGGCGCGCAAGTTGGAGATCCTGACCTCCATTCCCGGGATCGCGGCCACCACCGCCGCGGGTCTACTGGCCGAGATGCCGGAGCTGGGCACCCTGAGCGGTAAGGCGGTCGCCAGTCTGGCCGGGTTGGCCGCCGTTGCTCGCGAGTCGGGGGCTTGGCAGGGACGGGCCTTCATCCGGGGCGGACGGGCGCGGGCGCGACGGCTGCTGTACATGCCGGCGGTGGCCGCCCTTCGCTGGAACCGCGACCTGGCCGAGGTCTATGGGAGACTGACCGGGCGTGGCAAGCCCGGCAAGGTGGCCCTGGTCGCCGTCATGCGCAAGCTCATCGTCCTGGCCAACACCCTAGTGAGTCAGGATCGCACCTGGTTGCCCGAAGCGCCCCGTGTGGTCGGCTGAAGCGACGGAGCGAGAGGACCAGGAAAGGGGGCGTGACGGGTCCCCCGAGGAATGATCTGTAGAACTTCCGGTCAGGCTTGGCCGGAAGCTTGCTTACGGCCTTGAAAGCTCTTCACGCCCTGGGGAGCCTCGGGTCACCCGAAGGGCCGCAGCGAAGCGGAGGAGCCGTAGGCTTGACCCGAGGCTCCCCAGGGCGTACCCGCGCCCAGTGGACCGGACAGATCACGTGCCAACAGGAAACCGGACACCTCACTGACTAACGACCCGGGATGGAATCACCGATGAGAACCCACCCCTTGCAACATGGATACTCCGAGATCCTGGGTGCGGCCGGTTTCGGCGGACCGGTAGCCGGCGAAGATCACCCGCATCAGGTGAAGGCACTCGTCGGCGGTCATGGGGGGCGGTGACAGGCCCCGCGTGAAATCCACGGCGGCCTGGATCAGGGTGCCGTACAAATCGGGATCGTCCTGGTAGTAGAAGAGCTGGACTCCCCGGGGAGCGTCCGGGTGGGTCGAGTACCACTTCAGAGGCTCCCCCGAGGGCAGGTCCAGGTGCATCCAGCCCTTGGAGCCCCAGAGCCGGATCTGGTTCTGGTAGAAGCGGTCCAGGTAGTAGCCGGCGTTGAGCGTGCCCACCAACCCGCCGCGCATGCGAAACGTCACGACGGCGGCGTCCTCCACGTCGATGGGCTGTCCGCCCACGTTTTCGCAGAGGGCCGAGATCCGATCGATTCTGTCGCCGGTGAGATATTGCAGAACGTCCAGGTAGTGGATGCCGTGGTAGATGAGCTTCCCGCCTCCGGCCTTGGCCTTGGAGGCCACCCACAGGCCGTGGTACTCGGGGCGGGTCAGCCGGGTCTGGTCGGCGATCCAGTCCATGGTGGCGGAGTAGGGTTTTCCCAGGTAGCCCTTTCCGATGAGCTCCCGGGCTTTCTTGATCGCCTCGCTCACCCGGGTCGACATGGCCAGCATCAACTCCCGTTTCCGGGACTGGGCCACCGGAACAAGCGGCTCAAAGTCCTCCAGTCGCGCGCAACCTGGTTTCTCGGTGATGACGTGGCTGCCGGCCTGCAGCGCCATTCGGATGGCGGGAGGGGAATGATGGCCCTCCAGGGTCACGACCACCAGCTCGGGCCGAGCCTCCTGAAGCATCTCCCGATGGCTCCGGTAGAGCCCTGCCAGACGATCGCCCAGGATCGCCCTGGCCTGGTCGAACTTCTTCCCGGTGGGGTCGGAGACTGCGACGCGGCCCACGCCGCGGGCGCTCGCGAATCCCTGAAAATAGCTGCGGAGATGACCGCCGGTCGCCTCGGTCAGCACGCCCGCCGAGATGGGCTCTTCCGATCCGGCCCGGACCCGGGTGGCGTTTGCGGGAACGGCGGCCAGCGCCGCCAGTCCGCCCAGAGCTTGTCGTCGGGAAATCTGTTGGTGTTTCATGCTGCCTTCCGGTCAGCCCAGATCCTGGGTTCGGCCGGTTTCGGCGGACCGGTAGCCCGCGAAGATCACTCGCATCAGATGCAGGCTCTCTTCGGCGGTCATGGGGGGCGGGGCTTGGCCGCGCGCGAAGTCCACGGCGGCGTGGACCAGGCTTCCGTACCGGTGGTTGGAGTTGTCCTGATAGTGGAAGAGTTGGACTCCCCGGGGAGCATCCGGGTGGGTCGAGTACCACTTCAAGGGCTCGCCCGAGGTCAGTTCCAGGTGCATCCAGCCCTTGGAGCCCCAGAAACGGATCTGATTCTGCTTGGAGCGGTCCAGGTAGTAGCCGGCATTGAGCGTCCCCACCCAACCGCCGCGCATGCGGAACGTGACGACGGCGGCGTCCTCCACGTCGATGGGCTGTCCGCCCACGTTTTCGCAGAAGGCCGAGATCCGGTCGATTCTGTCGCCGGTGAGGTATTGCAGAACGTCCAGGTAGTGGATGCCGTGGTAGATGAGCTTCCCGCCCCCCGCCTTGGCCTTGGAAGCCACCCACAAGCCGTGGAATTCGGGGCGGGTCAGCCGGGTCTGGTCCGCGATCCAGTCCATGGTGGCCGAGTAGGGCTTTCCCAGGTAGCCCTTGCGGATGAGCTCCCGGGCTTTCTGTATGGCGTGACTCATCCTCGTATGCATGGCCAGCATCAGTTCCCTTTTTTGCGACTGGGCCAACGGCGCCAGCGGCTCGAAGTCTTCCAACCGGGCGCAGCCCGGCTTCTCGGTGATGACGTGGCTGCCGGCCTCCAGCGCCATTCGGATGGCGGGAGGGGAGCGATGGCCTGCCAAGATCACGACCACCAGCTTGGGACGGACCTTCCGGAGCATCTTCTGATGGCTGTGGTAGAGACCTTGCAGACGATCCCCAAGGAGGTCCTTGGCCTGGTCGAACCTCTTCCCGGTGGGGTCGGAGACCGCGACCCGAGCCACCCCCGGGGCGCTCGCCAACCCCTGGAGTAATTGGCGGATATGGCCGCCGCCGGTCCCCTCGGTCAGTACGCCCGCCGAAATGGGCTCTTCCGATCCGGCCCGGATCCGGCTGGTGTTTATGGGAACAGTGGCCAGCGCCGCCAGTCCGCCGAGAGCTCGCCGCCGGGAAACCTGATGGCGTTTCATGGCGCCAGGATATCTCCGGAGTCACAGCCGGGCAATCGAACTCCTGGCGGCGTTGCTCCGGTTCGCCCGCAAACCGACTTGACCGCGGGACAGGATCATCGGATGTTCGATGCGGACCCGAAACGGATGGGAAGGAGAAAGATGAAGACCAATGCCTCAGAGACCACCCGTATGGATGGACGGCCGAACCACTATCGGATCGGCTGGCTCCTGTCCGGCGTGCTCTGTTTGCCTAGTCTGTCAGGACTGGAGGCTTCCAACTCGGCGTTCCTGGAAATCGGGAATCGGAAACAGCTTTTTCTGGACCGCCAGGTGGTAGAGAGCCTGACCCACGCCAAACGGGTGCTCAATCCGGCGGCCAAGCACCCGGCCAACCCCTTGGTCAAGCCGGACCGGCCCTGGGAAGGCCACTATCTCGGGCTGGGCAGGATTCTCTATGACGAGGACCGAAAAGTTTTCAAAATGTGGTACGGGAGCACGGACCGCTTCACTGCCAAGAAAGGGGGAGATCGGCTCCGCCCCTACCGTTGGGACTGGTCGGTGGAGGATGGCCGGGCCGTCCGGCGAAAGGTGGAGGAAATCTACGGCTACAGCGAATACGCCGGGCGCAACGATTGGATCCGGCTCTACGCCGAATCCACGGACGGAATCCACTGGAAGAAGCCGAATCTGGGGCTGGTGGAATTCCAGGGTTCCCGCGACAACAACATTTTGCCCGCCGGCCAGTACGTTCCCAGCCACTACGATCCCTACGAGCCGGACCCGGACAAGCGCTACAAGAAGGTGGTCCGGCGCGAGTCCAGCATCGATCCGAAGAACGACCCGGGTCTCTACGCCTGGGACGGCGTCCAGGTCGACTTCTTCCAATCCCCCGACGGAATCAACTGGACGCCGTACCCCGACAACCCCCGAACCGTGGGGAAGGGAGATCCCTGGTGGGTGCGGCGCTGGGGCGGTTTCGTCGGCAACTGGGACCCCATCGGGAAGCACTACGTCCAGTACCAGGAAAACTGCCTGCATCGTTACTGTCCCCTGGGCATCCGGGTCATCGGCCGCGCCCGGAGCCCGGACATGATCCATTGGACCGAGATGGAGACGATCATGGTCCCGGACCGGGACAATGATCCCGACACCGAGTTCTACGGCATGCCGGTCTTCTACTACGAGGGGTTCCGGATCGGGCTGGTGTGGATCTTCCGGACCACCAACACCCTGCACTATCCCCAACTCGCCGTGAGCCGGGACGGAGTCCGATACGAGCGCGAGTTCCGGGAGCCCCTGGTGAGGGTGGGGGATAATGGCGACTTCGACGAGAGCACCGTCTACGTTCGAGCCCCCATGGTCCACGACCGACAGATCCGGATCTACTACTACGGCGGCAACTGGAGAGGCCCGGAGGCCCTTCATGCAAAGGGAGACCGGGCCGTCTTCGCCATCGGCCTGGCGACGCTCCCCGAAGACGGATTCGTCTCGGTGGACTCGGGCAAGATCCACGCCGGCGAGCTGGTGACCCGGCCCCTCCGCTTCCAGGGCCGGGAGTTGGTGGTGAACATGGACGCCGCCAAGCACAACCACGGTTCGGGCCGGCTCCAGGTCCGGGTCGAGCTTCTGGGAGTTTCCCACGAACCCATTGAGGGGTTTCTGCTCCGCGAGTCCGATCCGGTCGCCACCAGCGGCCGGCACGTCATGAGCTGGCAGGGAAGAAACGACGTGAGCCGTCTTGCCGGCCGGACGGTCCGGCTCCGGTTTTCCATGAAGAACGCCAAGCTCTACTCCTTCCAATTCCGGTAGCCGGAAGAGGTTCGCATGGGAACCCGGCTCAAAAGCGGGTAAGCTGGACATGATGACGTCGTTCAAGCGCGATGAGGCTCTGCGCCTGCTGGAGGAAGGGAATCAACGGCATCAGCACGGGGACATCGAAGGCGCCAAGGAGAAGTACAAGGCGTCCATCGATGTGCATCCCACCGCCGACGCCCACACCTTCCTGGGTTGGATGTACGGGATTCAGGGGCGTCTCCGGCTGGCCATCCGGCATTGCAGGATCGCCATCGACCTGGACCCCGATTTCGGCAACCCCTACAACGACATCGGGGTCTACCTGATGCAGCAGAACCGTCTCGACGAGGCGGAGCCGTGGCTGCGCCGGGCCATGCAGGCCGAGCGCTACGAGCCGCGCCAGTTCCCGCATCTCAACATGGGGCGGATCCACCTGGCCCGGAAGGAATACGGAAAGGCGCTGGAGGAGTTCCGGCGGGCGCTTCGACTCGCGCCTGAAGACCGGACCGCCGCGGCCGCTTTCCGGGATCTGGTGGGGAAGTTGAATTGAGGGCCGGGGCCACAGAGACGAGAGGAGAGACCAAATGATCGCAGGCGGATCCGTCTGGTACAGGCAGCTTCACTGGCAAATCGCCATCGCCATGGTACTGGGAATTCTGGCCGGCTTGGCCGGAGGCGAGTACCTGGCGGACAAGCTGGGTTGGATCGGGCAACTCTTCATCAAGCTGCTCAAGATGGTGATCGTTCCCCTGGTTCTCACCTCCATCATTTCAGGCGTGGCCTCGGTGGGAGGCAGCGGATTGGGCCGCATGTTCGGAAAGACGCTCAGCTACTACGTTTTCACCAGCTTTTTTGCCGTTCTCACCGGATTGGTGCTGGTCAATCTCATCCAGCCGGGCGTCGGAGCCGACCTTGTGGACGCGGAGACCAAGGAGATGCCCGACGTCACGGTGATAAGTTCGCCGGTGGAGCTGATCCTCGATATCGTTCCGGAGAACATCGTCGCCGCCGGCGCGGAAACCAAGATGCTCTCCATCATCCTGTTCGCGATTCTTCTGGGAATCAGCATCGCCAGCCTTCCCCGGCGCCACCGGGAACCCCTGGTGGGTTTCATCGGAGCGGCCTTTCAGGCGATGATGCGTCTCACCTCCGGCATCATCCGCTGGGTGGCTCCCATCGGTGTCTTTTCCCTGATCCTCACCCTGGTGGGAACCACCGGCCTGGGCTCCTTCAAGGCGTTGGGACTCTACGCGCTGGTCCTGGTCATCGGGCTCTCATTCCACCTGTTTTTCACGCTTCCGCTGATCTTGCGGTTGGTGGGCGGCATCAATCCCATCATCCATTTCAAGAACATGGTCGAACCCATGGTCATGGCCTTTTCCACCAGTTCGTCGGGCGCGACGCTGCCGGTGACCATCCGATCGGTGCAAAAGAAAGTCGGCGTCTCCAACCGCGTCACTTCGTTCGTGCTGCCCATGGGCGCCACCGTCAACATGGACGGAACGGCCCTCTACGAGTGCGCCGGGGTCCTGTTCATCGCCCAGGTGATGGGCGTCACCATGGGTTTCGAACAGCAGCTCCTGATCGTGGTGACGGCGTTGCTGGCCTCCATCGGCGCCGCGGCCGTCCCCTCAGCCGGTCTGGTGGTGATCTTCATCGTCCTGGAGGCCGTGAATCTGACGGGTCCGCAGGTGGCGTTGATCGTGGGAGCCATGCTGGCCATCGATCGCCCGCTGGACATGTACCGCACGGTGGTGAACGTCTTCAGCGACTCCTGCGGCGCCGCCATCATCGCGCGCTCCGAGGGCGAAACGGAGGTGGATACGGTGGTGGCGCAGGGTTGATGAACGGGAGGTTGATCGCGGAAGTTCGCCACGGTGTATAGTGTCGTTCCAGAAAGTCGTTCTTCCGTCCCCAAGTCGAGACGAAGCGGGTGATGATCAGGTTTCTGTCCGCTGCCCGTACCAGGATTTCTCCCCCTATCCTTGGCATTTTTCTGTTGGCGCCTCTCGGCTGGGCCGTGGCGCGCTCGCCGGAGCAGGCTTCGCCACCGCAGGGCGACGGATTTCAGGTTCAACTGTTCGAGGATCTGCCCGCCCATTGGCGCCACGAGTGGTCGTTTCAGGGACTTGAGCCCTCGTTGAGTTGGACGACGCCCGTGTTGGGGATCAGTGGGCTCCCCGGGCGGATCTCCCCCGCGGGAATGACCATGCCGCGGAACCGGCCCTTCGCCTTGACGATCCAGGGCGACGTGAACTTGCCGGGAGGCAGCTACGAGTTCCGCCTCCGGAGCCGCATGCACGCCCGTTTCTTCGTGGACGAACGGTTGCTCCTGGAATCCGCGCCTCCCAAGCCCAAGGAACTGACGCCGGCGGAAATAGCCGCCAAGGAGGCGGCCGAGAAGAAGGCCCGGGACGAAGCGGCCCAGCGGGAGGCCGAGGCTCAGGCGCGGCAGGACCTCCTGCGGCAGCGGTTGGAAGACGCGCTGCTGGAGCAGAACGAAGAGACTCAAAAGGCGGTCGCGGCGGAACTGGAGAAGGCGAACCGGAGACAGAAGGGCGAGTTCTCCGATACCCAGCCACCCGCAGGGATCCAGGAACTGGGGAAGAAGGTCCCACTCGAATCCGGTCGATATCGCCTGAGGATCGAACTGACGGGCGAGAAGTTGGACCGGGAGGTCTCCATCGTTTACCGAAAGGGCGAGGACGGGCTGCGTTTGCTGAGCCGGGGCGATCCCATTCCCTTCACCGAGAGAGCGTGGGTCGAGTGGAACGAAGCGGAATCCCGGCGTCACCGAGAGGTCGAGGAGGCGGTTCGCAGGCCGCGGTTGGCGAAGTGGGAACAGTATTGGGAGCAGAAGCGTCTGGACCAGGCTCGCGCCGCCGCGGCCAGAAAGCCGGTGGAGGTCGAACGGGCCGCCGGCATGCCCGAGTTCAACCTCATCGACCGCTTCCTGGGCGCCAGAATGGCCTCCCACGGGGTGGAACCCGCTCCACTCACCAACGATTACGAGTTCGTTCGCCGGATCCATGTCGATGCCTGGGGGCTGATCCCCACCTGGGAGCAGGTCCGGGAGTTCGTCAGCGATTCGGATCCCGACAAGCGGAACCTGCTGATCGATCGCCTTATGACCGGCGACGGATGGGCCGATCCCTGGGTCGGTTACTGGCAGGACCTGCTGGGAGAGAACCCGAAGCTCTACGGCGGAGTGCCGCACTCCACCGGTCCTTTCAAGGAGTGGATCCATCGAAGTTTCGTGGAGGATCGGGGATACGACCGGTTCGCCACGGAACTCCTGCTCATGGAGGGAACCCGCGAGCAACTGGGGACCCTGGGCTTTCATCAGTCCTTCGGCAGCGACGTGCCCATGGCCGAGAAAGCCCATGTGATCTCCCAGGCGTTCATGGGCGCCACCATGAAATGCGCCCGTTGCCACGACTCCCCGCTGAACCGGTACCGGCAGCGGGACCTGTTCGGGATTGCCGCCATGCTCGAAGGCGAGCCGGTGGGAATTCCCGAGACCAGCAGCGTGGGTGAAGTCCCGGGACGCCGCAAGCCGGCGGTTCCGGTGACCAGCAAGCCGGGCGACCTGATCCCTCCATCGTTCGTATTCGACCATGACCGAAACCTTGAAGAGGTCGGAGCGGGCGTACGCGCCCACCGGAGAGCGCTGGCGGATTGGCTGGTTTCCCAGCGCCGTTTCGCCCAGGTCGGTGTCAACCGCATCTGGCAGAGGTTCATGGGCCGCGGACTGGCGCACTCCATCGACGATTGGGACTCGCCGTCTGCAGTCTCCCATCCTGGATTGCTCCAATACCTGACAGACGAGTTCATCGGAAGCGGCTACAGCGTCCGGCATGTCCAGGAGCTGATTCTCAAGTCTCACGCCTATCAGCGGCGAAGGGACCAGACACTCGCCGAATTGCGGGACGCCGCCGGCAGGCCCTTTTTCGCGGCGCCCGGGGCCCGCCGAATGCGTGCGGAGGAGATCGTCGATTCGCTCCACGTGACGGTGCGGAGGCCGTTCAAGAGCGAGCGCATCGCCTACCAGAAGCTGGACTACGGAGTTCCTCAACGCACTTGGCAGATCGTCTCCCTCTCCAACGAAGAGGACGTGGCGGTTCTGGCCAAGCCGCTGCTGCAGGAGATCATTACGCTGGCGAAGGCCTTTGGGTGGCGGGATCAGCGCCCGAATCCGGTGAGCGTGCGAAACGACGACCCCCACGCCCTGCAGCCCCTGGCCATGGCGAACGGCGAGTTGATGCACCGGCTGGTCAAATTCACCGACCGTTCCTATTTCACGGAGCTCTCAAAACGAGCCGCCACCCTGGACCAATACGGGGAGCAGTTGTTCCTGAACACTCTTTCCAGGCTTCCCAGCGATGGGGAGAGGGATTGGCTCCGGAACGAGCTCGGGGCGGTCTGGGACCGGAGGCTCGTTCCCCCGGAGCTTCGGGAGACGCAAAGGGAAGAATCCCGGGTCCGGGAGGTCACCATCACGGACGCCATCGCGGCTCACGAATACATCATGCAGGTGCGGCAGGGGGAGCCCGCCGCGGCCGCCCTCACCCCGTCCTTCCGCCGCCAGGCGGAGAAGGTCCTGTGGGCCGTTCTCAACTCTCCGGAGTTCATTTTTCTGCCATGAAGAGTCCGATCGAAGGAGACGGGTCATGAAACACTCCAGGTCCCCAATGCATCGGCGAGAGTTTCTCGGAACCACGGCGCGGCTCGGCGCGGGTTTGGGCGCGTCCGCGGTCGCAGGCGGATTTGCGTCGCGCCAGGCGACGGCGGCGGCAAGAACCGGGACCGACTCCGGCGAAAGGCCGAAAGCGACGGCCGACACCTGCATCTTCGTCTGGCTGGCCGGCGGCATGTGTCATCTCGACACGTTCGACCCCAAGCTCAAGGGGAACGGCGAGGAGATCGCGGGAAGCTACTACAACCCCATCCCCACCAGCGTGCCGGGGATCCAGGTCTGCGAGCACCTGCCCCGGGTCGCGGAACGCATGGACCGCTTCGCCATCGTCCGGTCGGTGAACCACCGGTTCAACGAACACACGCAGGCCGTCGACTTCGTGCACACGGGCCGATTGGCGAGCGGGACCATCGTCTACCCCTCCATCGGTTCCATCGTGGCCCATCAACTGGGCGGATTTGACCCCAAGGCGCCCGCCTACGTGGTGGTGGGCAATCCCATGCAGCCCAGGGGACCGGGATTCCTGGGCGGCAAGTCAAACTTCGTCTACCTGATCGATACGGAGGCCGGACCGGCCGGGCTCCGGCTGCCCGGCGGGGTTTCGGTTCAGGAGTATGAAGACTGGACCCGGACGCTGAAGAGCTTCTCCGAGCCGTATCTGGAGAAGCATGCCGAGACGCCCATGGTCCAGGCCTACGCCTCGGTCATGGATCGGGGTTTTGAAATGATGAGCCCGAAGTTTCAGAGCGCCTTCTCGGTGAAGGAGGAGCCGGCTGAATTGCGCGAGGCCTACGGGAAGGAGTTCGGGCAGCGGCTGTTGTTGTCGAGGCGCCTGGTGGAGAACGGAATTCGATTCGTCGAGTGCTCGTTCAACCTGCACTTCATCAACGGCTACGGGTGGGACGCGCACGCGTTCGCCCAGAAACGGGTCCACCTGCTGATCCGGCAACTCGACCGGGGCTTGTCGGTGCTGGTGGAAGACCTGGAACGGCGGCGCCTGCTGGACCGGACCTTGGTGGTGGTGGCGACGGAGTTCGGCCGCCCGCCGGAATTCGACGGGCAGGGAGGCCGTGGACACCAGTGCGGCGGCTACTCCGTCGTGCTGTTCGGTGGCGGTGTCCGGGGCGGCCAGGCCATCGGGGCCACCGACGAACTGGGCAGGGAGATTGTGGAACGGCCCGTTTCCATCCCCGATCTGCATGCCACGATCCATCGGGCGTTGGGCATCGATCCCGAAGAACCTCTCATGACGCCCGGCGGCCGGCCGGTCCCCATCACCGATTTCGGCCGGCCGGTGGAAGAACTGTTCAGTTGACGTCCCGGCGGCGCCTACCAGAAGACGACGAACAGCAGCCAGCAGGCGACCACCAGGTAGAGTCCGATCCAGAGCTCGGGCCGCAGTCTCCAGGGTAGCCGGCCGCTGGGCGGAACCGGGAAGGGGTATCGGGGCTTGGACGGAGCCTGCAGCAGGGTCTTCTGGAGCCAGGTGCCCTCCAGGACCTTGAGGCGGTTTCCCATGAGCGACTTGAGATCCCGGTCCGATTCCTTCCGGCTGTAGATGAGCCCCTCCAGCTCCTCGTCCGTGGCCGGTCCCCGGAACAGGGTGATGATTCCCGACGCGACGACCATCACCGCCGCCGGCAGCAGCAGGTTCCACAAATAGGCCCACCAGAGGTTGGTGTACCAGGAGGGGAGGGGCCACTCGTAGTATTCCCCGATGAGCGCCGAAAAGCCGTAGATCAGCCCGGCCACCAGCCCCATGGATCCCGTGGCCCGGTGAACCCGGGTGAAGACTCCCATGAGGATGACGGTCATGAGGGGAACGGCGATGGCTCCGGCCAATCTCAGGTAGAAGGCCACCATTCCCGACTCCAGGAAGGGGACGTAGACGAAGCCCAGGGCGATGATGATGGGGACCGCGATCTTGCCCACCAGCGTGTAGTGGTCGTCCGTGGCGTTGCGCACCAGGAAGCGGGCGTAGACGTCGCGGACGAAGAGGCTCGAGATCCCCATGCCGATGGAGGCGAACGTCGAGTAACCGGCCGCCACCAGACCGGCCAGAACCAGGCCGATGAGGCCCGCCGGCAGGTACTCCCGGACCAGCATGGGATAGGCGGAGTCGATGATCGCCAGATCCGGAAAATGGGCCCGCGCCAAGGGCCCGAGGCTGACGTTGAACCAGAGGCAGACGGCCGTGATCACGCTGGCCAGCACGGCGCCCATCTTGAAGTCCCATTCCGACCGGGCCCCCAGGAAGCGGATGGCCTCGTACTGGTTGATGACGGCGTAGGTGACCAGCACCACCACCAGCCCGAAGACCATGAGGATGGGTGTGGCGCCCTCGGGCGTGTAGCCCCCCACGTGGAGCAGCTCCCCGGGCAGGGATTCGTCCACCTCGGCCAGCTTCCTGGTGAGGCCGCTCATGCCGCCGGTGCTGAACCAGACCACCCCCCAGAGCACCAGCGAGGAGACGATCATGGCCACGGCCTGCAGGGCGTTGGTGATGACGTCCGACTCCAGCCCGCCGGTGACCACGTAGACCACGGCCGTCGCCGCCACCAGGACCACGACCACCCAGGCCCAGGTGGCGTCCAGCTCTCCGATGATGTGCAGGACCAGGTAGAGGGAGAAAAAGATGTTGCCCACCACGTTGGTGCGGGACTGGATGTTGATGAATACGGCCAGGATCCGGGTGAGGGGGCCGAACCGGAACTCGAGCCACTCGGCGTTGGTGTAGACGCCGGAGCGGTACATGGGAATGATGACGAAGCAACTGAGCACGAACCAGCCGGCGGTAATGCCCAGCCACCACTGGGTGAGTTGGGAGAGGCCGAAGCGGTAGGCGCCGCCGGCGATCGCCACATAATCGCCGCTGTCCACGGCGGTGGAGAAGGCGGAGAGTCCCACGGCCCACCAGGGCAGGGACTTGGCGGCCAGGTACCAGTCGAAGCTCTTCCGGATGCCTTTGAAGGTGATGAGGCCGTAGAGGACGATGCCCAGGTTGACCACCACGACCAGCAGCCAGTCTACAAGGGTCATGGAGTCCTCTCGGTCATGGTCCAGAAGAATAGCAGAGATCCGGTTGTCTGCCCTGTCAACGGGTCACGGCTTGCGGGTGGGGAGACGCAGGATGACGACAGGGATCACGATGGCAACAATGGCCAGAAGTGCCTGCACCCACGGATGCGGGAGTTGGTAGGCGGACCAGCCGACGGTGGCCCAGAGCAGCAGAACCAGCAGGATCTTGGTCCGAAGCGGCAGGCCTCGTTTCTCTCGATAGTCGCGAATGTAATCCCCGGTCCAGCGGTGGTTCATCAGCCAACGGTAGAGGCGGGGAGAACTGCGGACGTAGCAGGCGGCGGCCAGTAGCAGAAAGGGGGTCGTGGGGAGCAGGGGCAGGAAGATGCCGGCGATTCCCAGCGCCACCGAGATGCTCCCGGCGACGACGAGAAGGGGTCTGATCAGCATTGGTTCAGGTTACTACGGTGTGTAGAGGAGGTATCGGGGCGCCCGTGGCATTGGAGGGGATTGTCGGTCTGGAGATCGGCGCGTGAAAGATGGTGGTCCTTGATGGCGTCTTGCTGCTCGCGTTGTCTCCGCTAATATCACGTCTTTTTTAGAAGTAGGTGATCAGGCCGATCGACAGGTGGGTGCCGCGGGCCGTCACACTGGCGGGGACGGTCACTGCAACGTCGCTGAAGGGCGTGGTCCAGCGTTCATTGCCAGACTTCGGACGGCGCACCTCCGCGCGAAACCCGATGTGATCGCCGAGCATTTTTTCCACTCCGGCGCCGGCCACCCAGCCCTTGTAATCCTGGTCGCGGGAAGTCGTTCCCGACGTGAACTCGCCGGTTGCGCAGGGGACGGGACTCAGGCAGCCGTTGAAGCGAGTCGTGAACTCCGCTTCAACGAGACGGATGCCTGCGAGGCCGTAGAGGCGCAGATCCCAGAAATTCAGCGGGCCGGGGCTGCCGCCCAGCTTGAACGCCACTCCGTAGCTCCGCTTTTTCTCGAACGACCAGTCTTCCGGCCAGCTCTCTCCAAGCTGATTGCGGCCGGGGGACGATCCGATCCCCGGCAATCGGCCGTCCACCGTGCCGCGGGGCAGCTCGACGTCGAATTCGACACTCGCGAAAAAACCGGTCCCCGGAAAGGGCAGGTGATAGCCGGCTACGAAGCCGAATCCATAGGTCAGGGATTTGGAGGAATCCTGGTCCTGGAGAATCTGGCCGGCCTGCGGCGCAGGCACCAGAGTGTTCGGGTCGGTGTTGTCGACGGTCTTCTCGAAGGTGACGTCGAGATATTCCATGGGAGCCGTGACGCCGACGTAAAAGCCCCGGTCCTGGGCAAGCGCCGGGACCATCCGGGCCAAGAGGATCAGGAGTACGGTCACCGATACGGCGGACAACCCTCGATGGATCGATAATGGGGGGAGGCGCCGTGGCCGGGCCGCTCGGTTCATCAATGAAACTCCATCAGGGACAAGTGTTTCGTGGACGGCTTCGGGCGGAGTCTACTGAATGCTCCTGACAGTTTGACTGGAGGCCGATCGGTGATGCAAGTTCCGTCCAGACTCCTCAACGCGCGCCCCAAACACCTCTACGGACCGAAACGGTGAATCAGGCCGAAGCGGACGATGCCCAACCGGTTTCTCACCTTGTAAGGACACGGCCGGCGGGGGTTTCCCGGTCCGCAACGGTTGTTCCCGGAGTGGTTGACGGTATGGGTGCTCCAGCCGAAGTCAAGAAACGAACCCTCAATCCGAAACCTCCAGGCACCGGTCAGCGGGGCCTCGATGCCGGCGCCGATCACCGGACCCAGGCCGGTCGTGCCGGCGCGAAACGAATCGTCCGGGTCCCAATGGGGGAGAATGTCGCGGCCCGAGTCGATGTCGGTGACGAAGTTGGTCACGCCGGCAGCCGCCAGGCCGGCGGTGGCGAATGCCGTCGCCACCCCCACAGGCAGGTCGAAACCGACACGTCCCGTGGCGACCCAATCGATATTCGAACCGGCCGTCTCGTCCAGCCCTTCGGGATCGAGCCGGTTCGATCTGCCGGACAGGTCGCCGAACGTGCCGTCGAATTCGACCCGGAGCCGGACACCCCCAAGGCCGAACTTCGTTCCCAGGAGCACCCCGGCGACGAACCGGTTGTCGCCGTAGTCGAGCCGGTATCCCGGTTGACCCCAGTTTGCGAAACCTTCGATGTCGACGATCCGGTTGCCCGAGAGGCCGGAGCCGATGAAGATTCCGGTATAGGTCTCCGCCGTGCCCGAATCCGAATCGTCGCTCGCCGCGCCGGCCGGCATTCCGGTCGCCAATACAAGCATTGCCGAAAGGGCAGGGATCGCTCCGCGCCACGAGATGCCGGACCTGTGAGCGGGCTGGCGGATGTGTTGCATAGCCTTCTTTCCAGAAACTAGAATTCGCATTAATTATGCCTCACGGGGGGGACCATCATGGCCAATGAGAAGAGTGGGAGGATGGAGGCGAAGCGCGTCCTGGTCACGGGCGCGGGGACCGGGATTGGGCGGGGCATCGCCTTGGAGTTCGCCGCCGAGGGAGCCGCGGTGGTGCTCCACTACTGTCACAGCAGCGCCGGCTGCCAGTCGGCCGTGGAGGAGATCCGGAGTTCCGGGGGGCGAGCCTTTGCCGTGGGCGCCGATTTCCGTCGGATGGAGTCGGTCCAGGGCCTGGCGGCAACCTCGGCAGAGCTTCTGGGCGGAATCGACGTCTTGGTCAACAACTCCGGCGTAACGGCGAACAGCCCGTTCGAGGAGACCAGTCCCCACCAATTCGACACTCTCTTCGACATCAACTTCAAAGCCATGTTCTTTCTGACCCAGGCGGTGCTGCCCGCAATGGTCGAACAGGATAGGGGCGCGGTCATCAATCTGACTTCGGTCCATGCCTATGCGGGTTTGGTCGAGCACTCGGTCTACGCCGCCTCCAAGGGAGCCATCGTGGCGTTCACCCGCGAGGTCTCGTTGGAGCTGATCCAGAAGGGGGTTCGCGTCAACGCCATCGCGCCGGGCTGGGTCCGGGTCCCGAATCAGGAGAGGGTCCTGGGAGAGAATTTCGACTGGGAAGCGGCCGGGAAGACGCTGCCCGCCGGTTTCGTCGGCACTCCCCGGGACATCGGCCGTCTGGCCGTCTTTCTGGCGTCCGAGGAATCGCGCTACATCGTGGGACAAACGCTGGTCATCGACGGAGGCCAACTGGCGATCATGCCCAATACGGGCGATTTCCGTGGCCGGCGCCGTTTCCGGTTCGGAGAGGATTACGTGGGAGTTCCCTGAATCGGGGGCAGTTCCGGGAGTCAGGTCCCGAGGCGGGACCGGAACTCGGGCACGCCCGTGGAACCGGGCTTGAGGACGATGAGGGCACCGGCCGCCGGTCCCAGGTCCTCGTCTTCCGGATGGTTCCCGGTAGTGACGTAGAGGTCCGAAAGGTCCTCTCCTCCGAAGGCCACGCTGGCGGTGAACCTGGCCGGCAGTTCGATGGTCCGCTTCCGGCTGCCGTCGGCGCCGAACTGGAGCACCTTTCCCCCCATGGCCATGGCGATCCAGAGGTTGTCCTCGGCGTCCAGGGTCATGCCGTCGGCGTGCCCGTCGCGGGCGGCGTCGAATCGCAGAAAGGCGCGCTTCCGGCCGATGTCGCCGGTGCGGGGATCGTAGTCGAATTTCCAGACCACGTTTTCCAGGGAGTCGATGAAGTAGAAGGAACGGCGGTCGGAGGTGAAAGCCATGCCGTTGGGGATTCCAACCCCTTCCAGCACCACTTCGTATGATCCGTCGCGATCCAGCCGGTAAAGACGTCCCCGCTTCCGTTCCAGATCTTCGAAGGGCATGGCGCCGGCGAAAACCCGGCCCCCGGGATCGGCGATGACGTCGTTGAAACGCCCGCCGGACTCGGCCGGGATCTCCTCCAGGAGCGTTCCGGCGACCCGGCCGTCCCTCCAGACCGCCACGGTGCACCGGTCCATGAAAAACAGCAGCGAGCCGTCTGCCTGGAGTGTCATCCCGCCCACCATCCGGCCTTCGTAACAGAGCCGGCTCTCGCCGGTGGCGGGTTCGTACCAGTAGATCCGGCTCGACAGGATGTCTGTCCAGTAGAGCCTGCCCTCGCCGGGGTGCCAGACCGGCCCTTCCCCGACCGTGCAACGGAGATCGGCTGCGATCTGGTACTCAGGGGATCCGCGGGTCATGGACTCTGCTCCTGCCGGATTCAGTACCGGCCGTACTCCTTGCCGGCCTCCGCAAACGCCTGGATGTTTCCCGGAGCCGAATCCATGATCTGGCCGGTGGACCGAAGAACGTAGCGGCCTCCGGCAGCGGCCGCGTCAAGGCAGCGTCTCACTTCGTCCCGAACCGCCTCGGTCCCGCCCTCCGGCAAAACGCGTTCGTTGAATCCTCCGTTGAGAGTGATTCGATCCCCGACCCGGCGCTTGGACTCGGCCAGGTCGAAGTCGCCCGACGAGGTCTTGGGAGTCAGCGTCTCCAGCGAATGGGCGCCGGTGTCGGCCATGTCCTCGATGAAGGCCTGGCCGCAGCCGCAGTTGTGGTAGCTGACCAGGAACCCCGCCTCCTTGGCCGCTTCCACCACCGCCTTGTCGTAGGGGTACATGAAGCTCCGGAACTGCTGGGGAGAAAATCCGATCCCGACCCACGACTGGTCGTAGAGAATGGAATGAACTCCGGTGGCGGCCAGGTGGCGGACCCGGCGGATGGCCCGGTCCCGGAGGAATTCGGAGAACTTCTCCACGAACCGCGGCTGGTCGATGAGGTCGCAGGCCATGGTCACGAGTCCGCGCATGTTGGACGCCTCGCCCCAGACTCCCATGAAACAGTGCATGAAGAAGGCCCGGTCTCCGGCCGCATCCACCATGGCCTTCAGCCTGTCCTGGTTCACGCTCTCCGGCTCCGGCAGGTAGCGAATGCAGAGGTCCAGGTCGCGCTCGTTCTTGACGGCCGGCTCCACCTCGGCCACCTGTCCCTCGCCCATCCGGTAGCTCCAGGTGACGGGTCCCTCGGGAGTGGTCGCCGTGAAACGGTGGGTGCGAAAGTTCCGGGCGTCCTCTTGGACCTCTTCTTCCACCCTCCAGGTCTCCAGTGCCTCTTCCGGCCAACTGTAGAGCAGCCGGGGATAGCGGTGCATGGAGAACCGGCGCTCGTCCGGCGTCACCACCACCGGGTCCAGGCCCAGGTCCTCCTGGATCCGGACCATCTCAAGCGGGTCTTGCACCAGGCCCTCCAGTACGGCGCGGGGTCCTTGACCGGTGAGCCGCCGCAGGAGCGGCATTCCCAGCCAAGCGCAGACCGGAACCCGGTCGGTGGGTCGTCCGGTGTAGGCGGCTTCGAAACGATCGCGGGTGTCCATGCGTAGTCCCGGAAGGGAAACTCAGGGTAGCCCATGGTGTCGGAGCAGCGCAACGAAACGGGGTCTGCTCGAAGTCCGAATTGGACCATTCCGGCTGTCGATGGTGTGGAATAAATCGACGCAGCTTTGTGCTATGATTCATAGTACGTGTATCGCCAAAATGGGTCAGATCAGAGTGTTGATGGTCTCTGCAAAGTATCCCCTGGGTTGAAGACGATGAATTCCAAAATTGAGAGATTCGTTTCCCACACGCTGCCTGCGGTTTTTCTGTTCGTATGCGCAGCCCTGGCCATCCCTCCCGTTCAAGCCGAAGAGAAGACTCTGCCGAGCGACCCCCGGGCGCTCTACATCCATCCGGTGGGAGGGCAGCGGGGAGCGGTCGCGGAGGTTCAGATCAAGGGACAGACGCTCCAGGGCGCCTATGCCGTCTGGACCAACAGCAGCGCGCTTCGCGGCCAAGTGAAGCGGATCGAAGAGATCGATGAGGTTGGAGATCAACCCTATGCGATTGGGTCGGTCCCATTGAGCCACCGGGTCACCGTGGAGGTGGAGATCTCGCCCGACGCCGAAATCGGCGGCTATTCTCTCCGTCTGGTGTCCCCGAGGGGCGTCTCCGACCCTCTTCCGTTCCGAGTGAGTTCGGAACGGGAGCCTCTGATCCTGGAGGACGCGAGCCGGACCGGACCCGGCCGTCCGACTCAGGGACAGTTGTTGGAATATCCGGTGGCTGTCAACGGACTGATCGGCCGGTCGCTGGGTGGGGAAGTCGACTACTACAGCTTCGACGTGGACGCGGGCCGTGAACTCTATTTCGAAGTCTTTTTTCCGGCCCGTGGCAAGGGGCCGATCCCCAAGATGCTCCTCTATCTGTATCGGCATGAACCGAGCTGGGTGGACCCGCACCGCCTCCGGACGCTGGCGTTCAATGATGACCCCGTCGTTCATGAAGCCGGCCTGTTCGCCGAGCACGGGAAAGTCCGCAGGGCGAGCCTGAAGCATCGGTTCGGCGAATCGGGGCGCTATCTGATCGCCGTCAAGGGCTTCGACGACCGGGGCGGACCCGATTTCGTCTACCAACTTCGAATCGCCGACGCGGAAGTCGAAGAGATCTCCGCTGACAGGAGTTCCTGGCCGCTGGCGCATTCCGATCCTCACGCGTGGTTCGAAAGAAGGTTCCAGGTGAACCTCTCCCCGGCCCGTCTCCAGGAACTGTCCAGGCGAACCGTTCTCCAGGCCGGGGGAGCAAGAGAAATGAAGGAAGGGATCGGATCGGCCGGTTCCTCGGGCGTCGCCGGAGGGGATGACGCCGCCGGACCGGCTCCGGCACCCGAATTGCTCGGAGCCGTTGCCACTCATCGGATCGAAGGAACTTCCGGAAATGTTCCGGAACCGTCCCAAGTCACTCTGCCGGCGATTGTGGAAGGGGTCATCGATCGTCCCGGTAAGGCCGACCGCGTCAGATTTACGGCAGAAGCGGGCCAGGCCGTGGCGGTGGAAGTCGAGACCCCCCGGGCCGGAGTTCCCGTCTTCGTTCCCTGGGTGCAGGTTCTGGACCAGGAGCAGGAGGTGGTCTTCAGCGCCATCTACAATCGAGTCACGGGCAACAACGTCATGCTGTTCCGTGAACTCGAATCGAAGATGATCTACACCTTCGACCGGGGAGGCGAATACACGCTGCAGATTCGCGAGTTGACGACCGCCCACGCAGGTTCCGATTTTGCCTACCGCGTGTTGATCCGGCCTCAAATTCCCCACGTCGGACAGTTGAAGCTGGAGCCGGATCGCCTCAACATCGTGCAGGGTCAGGCCAGCCGGCTGACCGTCACCGTGGACCGCGAAGAGAAATTCGAGGGGGAGGTCGCCCTCGTCGTCGAAGACCTTCCGGAAGGCGTGCACGCCTATGCGACGGCGGTTCCGGAGGAGGAACGTCCTCCCGCCTTCGACGAATCGGAAAAACATATGTTCCGTCCCGAGACCCAGAAGGTTTCCATTACGCTGATGGCCGAAGACGGGGCCTCGACCACGAACCTTCCTCGCATGGTGCGAGTCAAGGCCCGGGCCATCGTGGGCGGAGAAATGGGACCGCTGATTCCGGTGGGCGTGGTTCCCTTGATGGTGGTGGCGCCTCCACAATCTTGAACTTTTGCAATCCTGACGGAGAAGGATCCCTTGATGAGATCGTTCCTCACCTCTATCGCTTCCCTCTGGCTCGGTCTTTCCGCGGCCTACGGAAGCCACTCCATGCGGCCGGCTCCGAGTCATGATCCGGCGTTGCTGTCGGCTCGGATTTTTCCCGAATCGGCCACGCTTCGGGAGAAGGGGGCCTCGCAGCGGTTTCTGGTCATCGGGAGGTTCGCCGACGGTTTGGAGCGGGACCTCACCTCTTCAAGCCGATTCGGCCTCGGAGATACGGGCCTGGCAAACGTCGACGAGGCGGGCAAGGTCAGCGCTCTGGCGGATGGCGAGACGGAACTCGAAGCCGAGATCCAGGGCCACACACTCAGGGCCGCGGTGCGAGTCGTGGATTCGGGAAGGGAAACCCCGCTGAGCTTCGAGCGCGCCGTCTCACCTGTTCTCACCAAGAGCGGCTGCAACGGCAGCGGCTGTCATGGTGGAGTCAAGGGCAGGGGCGGCTTCAAGCTGTCGCTCAACTCGTTGAATCCACGCGAGGATTACGACTGGATCGTGAGGGGGGGCGTCTACCATGTGCTCTCGCCAGAGGCGGGTGAACCGCTGGTTCCGCGGATCGATCTGGCCGAGCCGGCCGAAAGTCTTCTCCTGAAGAAACCGACCTTTGCCATTCCCCACGGCGGCGGCCCCCGCTTCGATACGGATTCCCAGGAATACGGGGCGATCGTGAACTGGGTCCGGAAAGGCGCTCCCTTCGAGCCGGAAGGAGGCGTCACCGTTCCGCGGGTCGAGGAGGTGGCGGTCTACCCCGAGGAAATCGTCCTGGATGGCAAGGGAGTCCATCGTTTGGCGGTCACGGCCAAATTGTCCGACGGCCGGACCCGGGACATCAGCGAGGAGGTTCGCTACGAATCCCAGAACCGGGCCGTGGCCAAGGTGGATGCCGACGGCGTGGTCACCGCCGTCAAGACCGGTGAGACCAACGTCCTGGTGCGAGCCGCCGGCCACACGGTTCACGCCCGCATCGGCGTCATCGCAGAACCCATCGCCGACTATCCCGAAGTCCCCGAGTGGAACTTCATCGACCGGCACGTCATCGCCAAGCTGAAGCGGTTTCACCTGATTCCGTCAGAGCTCTCGGACGACTCCGAATTCCTGAGGCGGGTCTGCCTGGACGTCATCGGCACCCTGCCGCCTCCGAACCGGGTCCGGGAGTTCCTGGAGGACCCGGGTCCGGACAAACGGAACCAGCTCATCGAGATTCTGCTGGACTCGCCGGAATTCGTGGATTTCTGGACCTTCCGGTTTGCCGATCTCTTGCGGCTGGTGCAGGAACCCAACTACAGCCAGCTCTACTATGAGTGGATTCGAACCAGCGTCGCGTCCAACACGCCGTACGATCAGATGGCCCGGGAGCGTCTGGACGCCCAGGGACGGGACCGGCCCTCGCGGCACTACTATGAGAACAACTCGCAGCCGGAGCGGATCCTCTCCGAAGAGTTGCGCGTCTACACGGGACGGCGCTTCGACTGCGCCCAGTGCCACGACCATCCCTTCGAGCCCTGGTCCCAGGATCAGTTCTGGGGGCTGGCCGCCTTCTTCGGGAATCTCGACTTCATCGGCTACTACGACATCGCCTTCGACAACCCGGCCGGCGGGTACGGAGACAAGGGGAAGGCGGGGCCGTTGAAGCATCCCCGGAAAAAGACCGTGCTCCATCCGGAATTCCTGGACGGGACGCCGTTGGCCGAAGAGTTGCGGCCCAACCAGCGCCGGGAGTTGGCCAAGTGGCTCACCTCTCATCCCTACTTCGCCGAAGCCTTCGTCAATCGGATCTGGGGCTACTTCTTCGGGAGGGGGATCGTGGATCCGGTGGACGATTTCAAGGCCTCCAATCCGCCGACGCACCCGGAGTTGCTCAATGCGCTCGCCGCCGATTTCCGGGAGAACGGCCACGACCTCAAGCGCCTGATTCGGACGATCGTACAGTCCAGAACCTACCAGTTGTCGAGCCGGCCGAACGAGAACAACCGCGGCGACCAGATCAACTATTCCCATTTCCTGCCCAGGCCGCTGGAAGCGGAGGTTCTGCTGGACGCCATCTCCCACGTGGCCGGCGTGCCGGAAGTCTTTCACGAGAAGCCGGAGTCGCCGGAGGGACAGCCTCCACCAGGAACGCGAGCCATCCAGTTGAAGGCTCCGGTGCGTTATTTCTCGCATTTCCTGGACCTTTACGGCCGCCCGATGCGATACGCGGTCCCCGAGCGCGACGCCGGCCCCAGCGTCTCCCAGGCCCTGCACCTCTACGCCGGGAAGACCTATACCGAGAAACTGACCCGGGAGGGCGGACGGATCAGCCGGTTGGTCCAGGAGGAGACCCCGCAGGGGGACATCATCGAACATCTCTACCTGGCGTCATTGTCCCGCCTGCCCACGGGCGAGGAAAAAGACCAGTTGGAAGCGGTGTTGGCGAATATCAAGATGCCGGGCCGGAAGCAGGCGTTCGCCGATCTGACCTGGGCATTGCTCACATCCAGGGAGTTTGCGTATAACCATTAACCGAACCTCGTGCCCGCCCCGGGCTCAGGATCGCGGAGGTTTTGGAGTCGCATGAAGAAAATCGGTTGCCTGACCTGTACCGAAGCGGAGCTGGGTCGACGGGATTTCCTGCGGGTGGGCTCGGTGGGCGCACTCGGCCTCAGCTTGAGCCAGATTCTGGAGTGGGAGAGCCTGATGGCCGGCCCGGCCGCTCCGGCGGCTCGAGCCAAAAAGGGGGAAGCCTGCATCCTCCTCTGGCTGGGGGGTGGTCCCAGTCAGATGGATACCTGGGATCCTAAAACCAACAGCGCCTTCAAACCCATCGCCACCAACGTCGACGGCATCCAGATCTCGGAGATCCTGCCCTTGACGGCCCGGCACATGGACAAGCTCTCCGTGATTCGGTCCATGCATACCGAGGAGAACAATCATCCTCAGGGGCACCACTATGTTTTGACGGGGCATCGCCCCAACGCCGCCGACAAGTTCCCCAGCTTTCCTTCCATCATCACCAAGGAACTGGGCCCCCGGGGAGAAGTACCGCCGCATGTCCTCTGCCCCGGTTGGGACTCGGCCGACGCCAAACGCTACAACGATCTGTTTCGTTCCGCTTTCCTGGGCGCCAACTACGATCCCATGATCCTGGCGGACCGGGGTGAGAAGGGGATCGACGTCACAGATCTGGTCCTGCCCCAGTCCTTTCCCGTGGAGAGCCTGGAGAACCGCAGTTCCTTTCTCAAGATTGTGGACAGCTACTACCGCCAGAAGGTGGAGTTGGCCGAGTTCTCCAACATGGACGGCTTCCGGGAGAAGGCCCTTCAGATGATCCTGTCCCCGGCGGTCCGGGACGCCTTCGATCTTTCTCAAGAGCCGGAGAAGATGAAGGAGGCTTACGGCAAGCACAAGTTCGGGCAGAGCGTCCTGCTGGCCCGGCGCCTGGTGGAAGCCGGCAGCCGCTTCGTCACCGCCTCCGGTTACAGCCACAACGTTTGGGACACGCATGGCGACAACGACGCCAAGCACCGGGACGAGTTGGTGCCTCCTTTGGACCGGGCGCTATCGACCCTGCTGGAGGACCTGCACCAGAGGGGTTTCCTGGAAACCACCGTAGTCCTGGTGATGGGCGAGTTCGGCCGCACCCCCCACATGAACCCGAACAATGGCCGCGACCACTGGCCCGAGTGCTGGTCTGTGGCCCTGGGAGGCGGGGGGATCCGAGGGGGACAGATTGTCGGCGCCAGCGACGAACGGGGCGGTTACGTGGCCGAGCGCATGGTCACCATGGGTGACCTGCACGCCACGATTTACAAGGCCCTGGGAATCGACTGGAACAAGGAACTGATGAGCCCCACCGGTCGTCCCATCAAGATCGCCAACTCCATCGACGACATGACCGGAGTGCCTCTCAAGGAGTTGGTCTGAGACGGTCCGGTATCCCGTCCGTTCGGGTTTCCACAACTCGATCCGGAGACCGGTTCCCGCGCCGAGACCTTCTGCTGGGTGGGTCCGCCTCGGCAGCTGCACTGCTTTCCTCCTGCACCGGGGCTGACCCTGACGGCCGGCGGGAGCAGATTCGAATCTCCCTCGTCGGAGCGGTGCTGAACAACCCCTTCTGGGATCTGGTCGCCCGGGGTTTCCGGGCCGCCGGCCAGGATTTGGCCGGGGTGGCCGTGACCTACGCCGCCCCTGAAGAGTTCAGCCTGGCCAATATCAACGCGCTGATCCAGAGTGTAATCGCCGGATCTCCGGACGGGATCGCCGTCGACTATCGGGGACGGGAGTTTGAAGAGGTCACCCGGCAGGCCCTGGACCGGGGGATCGCAGTCCAGTTCTTCAACAACTTCGAAGGGCTCGCTTCGAACGATCCCCGGATCGTACGGCTGTCGGAGACGGCCGTCGGCCTGGACAAGATGGAAGCCGCCCGCCGGAGCGGGGAAGCGTTCCTCGAGCATCTGACGCCCGGCGATCCGTTGGTACTGTTCAACGGGCTCCCGGACTCTCCGGAGCACCTCATCATCCAGAACGCCTATCTCAAGGTGTTTGCCGAAGCCGGATGGACTCGGGAGCGGATTGAGCTATTTCCGGTGGGATTGGACCCGGCCCAGAACTTTCAGCTCATGAAGGTCTACCTGACAGCCAACCCCGAGACCCGCGGAATCGTCTGTTGGGATTCACTGACGGGGTCGGCGGCGGCGCGAGCGAAGATGGACGTGGGACTGGACATCCCGGTCGTGAGCTGGAATCTGGATGCGATCACCATTCGGAGCGTGAAGGAGGGGGCGCTGACCCTCACCCTGAGCCAGCAGCCGTATCTTCAAGCCTACTACGCCGTTGTCGCCCTCTACCTCAAGCTGAGGCACGGCATCCTCGAAACGCCGTTCGTCGACCCGGGCCGGTTTCTCGTGGACCGGTCCAACATCGACCAGGTGGAGGAATTGTTCAAGCGGGGTGTCCTCGGGTAGCTGGAACAAAAAAAAGCGTTTCTCCATCCTGAGTTATAGATAGTTCAACCAGAATTCATATCCGAGAATCCAGATCAGGGGATCGAGGTTTGAAGCGAGCGAACAGACTCTTGGTCCGGACACTCCGGCGTCCCGAGTCAGGTCCCCTGGTGGGTTTGCTGGCTCTGGGACTTCTGTTCCAGAGCCTTTCGGGCGGAAACTTCCTGACCTTTCCCCAACTGAGCGCTCTGGCCGCTCTCTCGGCTTCGTTGGGCATGGTGGCCCTGGGCGTGACCCTGCTCATGATCAGCGGGGAGTTCGATCTCTCGGTCTCCCAGACTTTCGCCCTGGCGCCCATCCTCATGGGCCGATTGATGACCGATCTGGATTGGCCGGCGGCGCCGGCCCTGGGATTTGCCCTGACCGGTGTGCTGTTGGTGGGTCTGATCAACGGACTGTTGACCACGCTGGCCCGAATCCCGTCGTTGATCGTGACCCTGGGAATGTTGTTCGCCGTCACCAGCCTGAATCGCGTCCTGGCGGGCGGCTATCCGGTCCAACTCTATGGCCGGGAGGGCCCGGTGATCCGCCTCATGGGTGAGGACGTGCCGGCCACGCCCGTGGGGGCCCCGTTCCTCTGGATGCTGGTCGCGGGAGCCATCCTCTGGTTCGTCCTGGAGCGGACCGGTTACGGAAACTGGACCCGGGCGGCCGGGCACGCGGGCGGAAACGTGGCCCGGGCCATGGGGGTGCCCGTCTCCAGAGTCAAGGTGACGAACTTTGCGTTGTGCGCGGGGTTGGCCGGATTGGCCGGCTGTCTTCAACTGGCGGATTTCGGGTCGTCCGGCGTGAGTTCGGGCGAGAACTACAATCTGTTGGCCATCGTCGCCGTGGTCATGGGAGGCACCTCTCTTTTCGGGGTTCGCGGAACCATCCTGGGAACGCTGCTGGGGACCTTGATCCTGGGCGCCCTCAAGACCGGCCTCATTCTGGTCGGGACCCGAGGGGAATACTACACGGGGCTGATCGGCGTCCTCCTGCTGGTTGTGGCGGTGATCAACGCCCGGGCCGAGAAAGCCCGCCGTGGGGATGAGAGGAGCTCGTGAACCTGCCGATGGGTCAGCCGCCGCCGGTCGTGGAGTTATTGGAGATCTCCAAGACCTACGGCGAAGTGGAGGTGCTGGGAAACGTCACCCTCTCTCTGGGCGCCGGCGAAGTGGTCGCATTGATCGGAGACAACGGGGCGGGGAAATCCACGCTGGTCAAGATCGTCAGCGGCTATCTGAAGCCGACCTCGGGACGAATGAAGGTCGGAGGCCAGGAGGTCCGTCTCGAGTCTCCCCGGGAGGCCCGCCGGCGCGGAATCGAGACCGTCTATCAGGATCTGGCCATCATCGGCCAGTTGAGCCTGTGGCGGAACTTCTTCCTGGGTCAGGAATTGAGGAGAAAGTCACGCGGCGTGAGGGTCCTGAACCGGAGCGCCATGAGAAGAATCTGCCTCGAACGGCTTCAGGATTTCGGTTTGGAGAGTGTCCATTCTCCCGACCAGTCGGCGGCCTCGTTGTCGGGAGGCGAGCGCCAGACCCTGGCCATCGCCCGGGCAGTCCATTTCGAATCGCGCCTGCTGATCCTGGACGAGCCCGTAGCCTCCCTCTCGGTACGGGAGGTGCGCCGGGTTCACGAAACCATCGACCAGGCCAGGAAGCGGGGCCTGGGCATCCTCTACATCGACCACAACATGAATCACGTGGTCCCCGTCGCCGACCGGATCGCCGTACTGGAGCGCGGCCGACTCAAGACGGTCGTGCAAAGTGGAGAGGTGAGCGCCGCCGACCTGAACGACCTGTTGGTGTAAGGGGCGGCGGTCTCCGACCGCCGAACAGGAACGGCGGTCTCCAGCCGCCGGACTCCGAACCAACACCACCCCGGCCACCCAACGGGTCCACCGAAGATCAATACGGCAGCAACCCGCCCTCGACGTTCATGGCGCTGGACGTTATCTACGCAGCGTCGTCGGAGCAGAGGAACGCCACCACGTTGGCCATGTCCTCCGGTTGCTGGGTGAGAATTGCAAATGGCTCACTTGCCATAGCGAGCTCTGGTCGCTCCCGGTTCAGTTCGGTGATCTGCTGGTCATGAAAACCAGGTTCTCAGCACGTCCCTGAATTCACGGAATGCGTCATCCTCACAATCTCGCAGAGAAACACGTTCGGCGAGCTGTCGATACAAGGACGCACTCCGCGGTTGTCGCGCTTGCCGCAGCGCCGCTTGAAACGCTTCCTTGGGCCGGGCCGGTTTGACCTCGCCTTTTCGCAACCATCCTTCATGCACCAGCCAGCGATGAAGTCCCGGTTGCCGGGTTCCCCAACCTGTAATTGCAGCGACATGCGGCGATGGGCTCCACACCCAAGCTTCCAACTCGGGCGCGATCACGATCGCACGAGCGTTGCCATCACCCCAGATATAGTCGAGAGCCCGGTTGAGGCCGTCTTGTAGTTGTTCCCGCGTTTGTTGTTCCCGGCCACTGCCTTCATGGTCGAAAATGAGGAGTCCGTGGCGGTACTGTTTTGCGAAGGTTCTGAGGAACTCGACGCCTCGCAGCGCACACGCGGGATCGTGCTCCGGCTCCACAAAAACGTCTTTTTCGATGGCTCGAATTCCCAAGGCTTCGGGTCTCGCCAGCAATCCCTCCAATGCAAATTTCAGGTCCTTGTCGGCGGCGAGGATGACCAGATCCTTCAACCCAAAATCCCCGATGCGAGCAACGCGCCGAGACTGGTTTCGCCGCGCCACTCTCTAAGCCGGGGATGTTCGGCGCCCAGTACAATGTCCGTTGATCCGGCTTCGTCCTTAGCAAAACAGAGAACGTCGCTTGCACGAGCTGCGTTCAAAATTACCGTGGAGTGAGTTGCGAGCAGGACTTGTGCTCCATACACCGACGAAAGGGAATCGTAGACGGTCGAAATCGCACCCGGATGGATTCCGTTTTCAGGCTCTTCGATCAGATAGACTCCCCTTATATTGTTGAGATAGGCAGGTAGCGTCAGCGCGGCCAGCCGGAGGGTGCCGTCTGAAACAAGCCAGGACGGCACTGCCACTCCCCCTTCATATCCAAAAACCATGTAGCAGTGTTTGTCTTCGGGCCGTTCCACAGTCGTGATTTCCTTGAAGTCGGTGAGGGCAGTTTGAAGATGAGAGATCCAGGACTTGTAACGTCCCGGATCCTGTTCCCTCAGATGGGCGATCACCCAAGGCAGATTGGATCCATCCGGCAGAAAACCCTTGACCCGTTGGGGGGGGCTCGGGCGCTTGATCTGAAGACTGTTGAGGACGAATCGTTGAACTCCGGTGTTCAACAGCTCCCGAAACCAAGTGGCCACAGGGAACGATTTCTCGTCTGCTGGTAGGTTGCCCAAAGCGGACCTGTGTGGTCCCAGCTTGAAAGAAGGTGCCCAGCCCTTGCCCGGCCTGGCATAGATTTCGCTGTAGAAGTTGTCGTTTCCCCCCGGCACCTTCGAGATTACAAGCCTCTCCTGGCTCTGACCCTTGCGAGTTACCAGCGAACGGGGAGGTATAGCTGACATTGGGAAGAGTAGGGGGCGCTGCGGATTGACGACAGCCGCCTTTTTCAGCCGAAAAGTCTCGGACTTGAATTCGAAGCGGCGCTGGGTCTCGTCGAAACCAATCGCCACTTCGTACCTTGCCGTGTCCAATTCCTTTCGCGCCGTTTGACGACGAATGTCTTCGGGAATTCGGGCCTCGATCGCGAGCTCGAAGCCTTCACCTTGCCTTCGAAAGAGCAGCTCCTCAGGATTTGAGGCCCGGTTCGATAGAGCGTCCTCCAGACCATCGGACACGACCTCCTGCAGAAATGCCACGACGTCCAGGAACGTCGATTTGCCTGAGGCATTGGGGCCGACCAGAACGTGGAAAGAGTCGAGTGGTCTGGAAATATACCGCAGGCAACGGTAATTCAGAGCTTCGATGAACGTGATCATCGTTAGTACGGCAGCAACCCGCCCTCGACATTCATGGCGCTGGATGTAATGTACGCGGCGTCGTCGGAGCAGAGGAACGCCACCACGTTGGCCATGTCCTCCGGTTGCTGAATCCGGCCCAGCGGAATGCTGTCCACGGCTCCCGCCTTCACGGAACCCTCGGGAACGTCCAAAATCTTGGCGGTCTCCCGGTCGATCAGGTCCCACATGGGCGTGTCGATGATGCCGCCGCAGATGCTGTTGACCAGGATCTGATGATCGGACAGCTCCAGGCCCAGTTGCTTCCCGAACCCGATGGCAGCGTGCTTGCTGGCGGCGTAGGCTCCCAGCGGAGTGTTCTTCCCCGGCGCGATCTTGCCGGCCCCCGAGGCGTTGATGACGATCCGTCCGCCGTGCCCCTGCCGGATCATCTGCCGGCCCGCCGCAGTGCAACAGAGGAAGACCCCCTTGGCGTTGACGGCCATCAGGCGGTCCCAGCTTGCTTCGTCGGTGTCGATCAGGGGAGCGACGATGCCGATTCCGGCATTGGCCACCAGGATGTCCAGCTTGCCGAAGGCCTCGACCGTCGCACCGATCATGGCGTCGACGTCTCCGAATGACGTCACGTCCGCCTGCAGGCCCACCGCCTCGCCGCCGGCGGAACGGATCTCCGCAGCAACGGATTCGGCGCCGTCCTGGTCGATGTCCGCTACGGCTACCTGAGCCCCTTCCCGGGCTAGGCGCAACGCGATGGCCCGGCCGATGCTGCGTCCGCCTCCGGTGACCAACGCGCTTTTCCCTTCGATTTCCGAATATCTGGCCATGGTGGTGCGCTCTCCTGTTCGAGTCCTGGCTTCAGTCAGTGAACTCCATCAACTCAAGTACAAATCCATCCGGATCCTTGAAGAAAACCACCTTGAGGGCGCCATACTCCCAATCGTCTCCCAGGTCGAAGACCACCGGCGCGGAGACGAACTCCACTCCCGCTTCGGTGAGTTCCCGGTAGGCTCGATCCATGTCCTTCACCCCGAAGCAGAAGTGCCCCTGGTTGGACATGCCCAGTACGGCATTGGAGTTCTCGCCCGGGGGGTCGACGTAAAGCTGAAGGTCCACAAGAATCCCGGGCGTTTCCGGAATGGCCAGCCGAACCACCTGCATCACCACGTTCTCCTTGGCTGCCATCTGGGAGATTTCCTTCCCTTCCAGCCGGTGCCGCTCCACCTCCTTGAAGCCGAGCACGTCACAGTAGAATTTGAGTGAACGGTCCAGATCGCTGACGGTGACCGCCACGTGGTCCAGATTCCTTACCCATTCCATATCCAATCCTCCTGGCTGGGAACTTGTTTCGGTCAGGCTGCTCAGGAACTCTGCCGGAGTTTGATCGCCCGGTCATCCTCGCCTCAGAACGGGGCGATTATCATTGACAATCGGAATTCAGATCAAGTCGACAACCCGTGCTGTATTCATGGCTCCATACGCGACTTTCGCCAGTTGCGAGCTTATACTCCTCACCCATGGTACGAACACGCTATCTCTACGGTGTGGCTCTGGTGGCGGCCGTCGGCGGATTCATCTTCGGATACGACCTCTCCATCATCGCCGGCGCCAGCCTCTTCCTGAAGGAAGAGTTCGCCCTGAGTCCGTTCTGGCTGGGATTCGCCGTCAGCAGCGCGGTCATCGGCTGCATCCTCGGTCCCCTCTTCGGAGGCGGCCTCACCGATCGCTGGGGACGGAAGAGGGCCCTCGTCTTTTGCGCGATCCTGTTCGGGATTTCGGCCATCGGGACCGCGCTGCCCCGGAACATGACGGAGTTCTACATCTTCCGGATCGTGGGCGGCGTCGGCGTGGGCCTGGCCTCCATCATTTCCCCCATGTACATCGCCGAGGTGGCTCCGGCCCGGATGCGGGGGCGGCTGGTTCTGGTCAACCAAGTGGCCATCGTGGTCGGTTCGCTGTCCTCCATCATCGTCTCCTACTACCTCTCCCTGATCGGCTCATGGCGCTGGATGTTCGCGTCCGAGATGGTCCCCATCGTGATCCTGCTTATCGGCCTGGCGTTCGTCCCCGAGAGCCCCAGATGGTTCGCCCAGGTGAATCGGAAGGAGGAGGCCCGGGCGGTGCTGACCCGGATCGGCGGAAGCGCATACGCCACTGCGGAGCTGGAGGAGATCGCCCGGTCGCTGAAGGAGAAATTGGGGAGTTTCCGCGATCTGATCAAGCCGGGCATGAGAACGGCCCTCCTCATTGCCTTGACCCTGGCCGTCCTGCAACAGTTGAGTGGGACCAGTCCGTTGCTGTTCCACACTCCGCTCATCTTTCAGCGGGCGGGCTTCGAGAACATCTCCGACGCCATCCTGCAATCCATCATCGTCAACGTCTGGAACCTGACCTGGACCTGCATCGGACTCTGGGCCGTCGATCGTTACGGCAGGCGCCCGCTGTTGATGACGGGGACCATCGCCATGGCGGTCGGGTTCCTGCTCATGGGCATCTTCTTCTACTACGACATGGCCGGGATTTTTCTCCTGCTCACCATGTTCCTGGTGGTGGGAGGCTACGTCATCAGCCTGGCGCCTCTGGCCTGGTTGATCATGTCCGAGATCTTTCCCACGCACCTGCGGGCGAAGGCCATGCAGGTGGCGGCGCTGGGCCTCTGGGTGTCGGCGTATCTCGGCGCCCAGGTGTTGCCCCCCATGATGTCCTACTTCAAGGAGGACCTGGGGACCGAGGCGTACGCGTTCTGGATCTTCATGGCGGTCTGTATCTTCGCCGTCATTTTCGGATGGAAGATGGTGCCCGAGACCAAGGGCCGGTCCCTGGAAGAGATCGGCCGTTCGTGGACCCGGAACGTGAAGTAACGCCTCACCGCGATCATTCCGAACCTCCCGGAGCCTTGAACATGTTCTTCAACCAGGAGCGGGCCAGGAGCTTCATGCGGGAGTGCGGCCTCGACGCCCTGATCGCCGCGTCCCATCTGAACATCACTTATTTCACCGGCTACTTTTGCTGGCTCGATCCCACCATTCGGGGGTACATGCTGCAACCGGGAGCCCCGTCCAGCCTGGCGCTGCCCGGCTACGCGGTCTTTCCACTGGAAGGGGAACCGGCTCTGGTGCTCAATCCTCTCTTCGCCGTCAACGGCGCGGACCTCTGGGTCCGCGACCTCCAAGTCTTCGGCGCCTCCGGCGTGGACGACACGCTCACCTCGGGCGATTTGCCGGACAACTATCGCAGGATCCACGACCTGCTGCTGGAGCCGCCGCGGGCGTCCAGTTCCCTGGAGGCGCTGTTGCACATCCTGGAAGCAAGAGGCCTGACCGGTGGGCGCGTCGGTGTTGAAATGGAAGCCCTGACTGCGGACCGCAAGGAGGAGCTGGCCCGGGCTCTTCCCGGAGCCGCTCTGCTCGACGCGTCAAACCTGATCCGGCTGATTCGGATGGTCAAGAACGACTATGAGGTCGGTCTTCTGACCCGCTCGGCAGAGATCAACGAGGAGGCAGGGTTTCAGGTTCTGTCGGAGACGAGGCCGGGCACGACCCTGGGAGAGATGAATGACCGTTACCGGGTCCTGGCGGCCCGGGAGGGGGCCGACTTCGACCACTTCTGCATCGGCCTCGGCGGGCTGGGCATGGCCACCGAGCCGGACTACGCACTGGGCGAGGACGACGTCATGATGGTGGACTTCGGTTGCATCTACCGGCGTTGCTTCTCGGACACGGGGACCACGTTCGCTCTCAAGGAGTTGTCCGATCCGCTGATGCGCCGGTTCGAAGCAGTGCGTGAATGCGTTGCCGCGGGGGTTGGTGCAATGAAGCCGGGCGTCCGCTGCTCGGCCGTCACGGCGGCTATGTTCCGGATCCTGGAAGAGCTGGAATTGACCGCGTCCTATCCCCACGGCCACGGGGTCGGTCTGGACGTCCGGGACTATCCCACCGTCGTGGCCGACAACGGGTTGCGGGTGAACGACGACTGCGTCGACGTGGCCTCGGACATGCCCTTGGAAGAGAATATGGTCCTGAACCTGGAGGCCTCCATGTTCCTTCCGGGCGTCGGTTCGCTCCAGATGGAGCGCTCCCTGGTGATCACGCCTGGCGGGTGCCGCGACCTGGTGCCTCAGGATCGATCACGGCCGTACATACCCTGCTGAGGGCCGTGACTGATCCGCGGCAACAACAGGGTGGCTGAACCCCTCGACCCCCGCACGGCCGGCGAGATCCGCAAGCGAAGCCGGAGCTTCTTCGAAGCCGAGCTGGATCGTTACCGGGACGTTTCTCCGCCGTCCATCCAGGATGACGATCAGACCCGGCGACTGCTCCAATCGTTGCCTGCGCCGCCGGATTCGAAACTGGTCGACATCGGGTGCGGTACCGGGATCGTCGCGTCGCACATGAAGCGGCTCTTCCCGAAAGCCGCGGTGTGGGGACTTGACATCTCTCCCAAGGTCATCGCCAGGGCCAGGGAATTGGACCGGACCGGGAGCATCGGATTCGCCGTGGCGACGGAGTCGGAACTCCCATTTACCGATTCCGTATTCGACTCTGCCGTGTGCCGATTCTCGCTCCACCACTATCCCGATCTGGCGGCCCATTTTCGGGAAGTCAGGAGAATTCTCAAGAGGAAGGGGATCTATCTGATCGTCGAGGTCCTACCCGAAGCCGGGCGGTTTCAAACTATGCTCAACGACGTGTTCGCCGCCGCGGAGCGGGAATCGGCCGGACACGTGGCCTACTATTCGCTGGAGGACTTCAGGGATCTGCTTGCGCCCGCGAAGCTGACGCTACGGTCGGTCCAGCCCATTCCGCTCCAATTGAAGATCGCCAAATACCTGAACCATTGCGAGGAGATCCGGAAGACGCCGCCGTCCTTTCAGAAACGGATCTCGTTTGAGGAAGGGGATGACTGGTTTTCGGTCCGGCTGCCGGCTGCCGGACTGTTTGCCGAAGCGGAATAAGCAAGGCGCCACGCCTGTCATTCGGCGACCACAACCGGCAGGGGCTGTCGGCCCGGAGGCCGTTACTGGTCGATCCGGTACAGCGGCTCCAGTCCCGCGGCGATCCGGTCCAGGTTCTCGGCGGCGCACGCCGCCCGCTTGCGCGCGGTGCCGTCGGTGACCCCGGCGATGTGAGGCGTCGTCACGGCGTTCGGCAATCGGAAAATGGCATCGGACAGATCAGGCGGTTCCTGGCTGAAAACGTCGATTCCGGCGCCGCCGATCCAGCCTTCCACCAGGGCCTGCTCCAGGGCCGCCTCGTCCACCAGCTCTCCGCGGGAGACGTTGACCAGGAAAGCGGACGACTTCATCAGCTTCAGCCGGCGCTCGTTGATGATGTGGCGGGTCTCCCGGTTGAGATGCAGATGCAGGGAGACGACGTCCGATTGGGCGATGACGTCGTCCATGTCGGACGGCTTCCCGGCGAACTCCAGTCCCAGCTCGCTCACCTCATCGGGTCCGACGTCGCGGATGTCGATGGCGAGAGTCTTCATCCCGAAACCCGGGGCGCGCTTCGCCAACTCGATACCGCTGGCCCCCAAGCCGAGAATGCCCAGCTTCCAACCCTCCATTTCGGCGCCCATCGGCCTGTAGAGTTTGCCGCTGTCGAGGACCTCCTTCGAATCGTGGTACCTGCGGGCCAGCATCAGGATGAACATCATGGCGCAGTCGGCCAGGGCCACGGCGCTGAAGGCTCCCGGGCAATTGGAGGTCGGCATTCCCTTCGACTTCCAGTATTCCAGGTCGAAGTGGTCGAACCCCGTTCCAAGGATCTGCCAATGCTGGACCTTGCCCGCCGCCGCCAGGTCGACCATCTCCCGGGTTCCCACCGATCCGCCATGATCGATGACGGCGTCGATGCCTTCGAACTGCGGGGCCAGGGGCTGATCGTAGTCGGCAATGCGCAGGTCGTGATTCTTCGTCACGGCGTCGACGAGCTCGGACCCCCAGCGCTCGAACAAACCGGGTAAGGGGAGAAACAGCACCTTCAGTCTTTGGCTCATGGGCGCATCATAGCATGAGACGCGGTCCGTTTCGGTTGACGCTTCCGAGATTCAGCGGGTATGTTTTTCCTCATGAAGACGACCCTCAACATCGATGATACGGTGATGCAGCGCCTGCGGGAAGAAGCGGCCCGGCGCGGCACCACCATGTCTGCTCTCGTTGAGGCGGGACTCCTCCGTGTCTTGGGGGGGAGTACGCGAATCGACGATGGACCGGAACCCCTGGTACCGTTGCCCACCTGGAAAAGCGGCGGGCTCCGGGTCGGCATCGCCGACCGCGAAGCGCTCTACCAAAAGATGGATGAGGCGTGAGTGCTGGTCTTCGATACACCTCCCTTCGTTGGCGCGGGCTCCTCGCGGCCCTTTTCCTGCTAGCGGCCCTGTCACCTCTGGCCGGATCGGACTCCGGCACGGTCCTCTTCAGCGACCAGGCTCAGGCGGCCGGAATCGATTTCGTCCACTTCAACGGGATGTCGGGAGAGAAGTACTACTGCGAGATGGTGGGGTCCGGCGGCGCCCTGTTCGATTACGACAACGACGGCGATCTGGACCTCTATATCGTCCAGGGCAACATGCTGGGGCCGGGAAAGGCCCTCAAGGACGCCCTCTTTCCACCGCGGGTCCCGTTGCCGCTGAGAGACCGCCTGTATCGAAACGACCTGGAGATCCGTGCGGACGGGAGCCGGAACCTGCGCTTCACCGACGTCACGCAACAGAGCGGCATCGAGTCCGCCGGATACGGCATGGGAGCGGCGGCGGCCGACGTCGACAACGACGGCTGGATCGATCTCTTCGTGACCAACTTCGGGAGGAATCAACTCTTTCGCAACAACGGGGACGGCAGCTTCCGCGAGGCCGCGCTGCCGGAAAAGGCCGCGACCCGTTGGAGCGTCAGCGCGGCGTTCCTGGACTACGACCGCGACGGTTGGCTCGATCTCTTCGTCGGCAACTACGTCGACTTCAGCTTCTCTCACACCAAGAACTGTTTCGGTTCGACCGGGCGCGTCGACTACTGCGGGCCAACCAGCTATGAGCCGGTCCCGGACCAGTTGTTCCGCAACCGGGGAGACGGGAGCTTTGAGGACGCATCGGCCGCGTCCCAGATCGCCCGTCAATACAACGGTTCCCTGGGCGTGGTCACGGCCGACTTCAACCTGGACGGTTGGATCGACCTCTACGTGGCCAACGACCAGCGCCCCAACCATCTCTGGATGAACCAGGGAAACGGAACCTTCAGAAACGAAGCGTTGCTGGCCGGTTGCGCCTTCAACAAGGACGGGAAGGCGGAGTCGAGCATGGGCGTGGATGCGGCGGACTTCGACAACGACGGCGACGAAGACCTGTTCATGACGCACCTTCTGAACGAGACCAACACCCTCTACCGGAACGACGGCACCGGCTGGTTCGAGGACCAGTCCTCGGGCACCCGGCTCGCGCCCCCCAGCGTCCCCTTCACTGGGTTCGGAACGGCCTTCCTGGACTACGACAACGACGGGTGGCTGGACGTCCTGGCTCTGAACGGCCATGTCTCCACCTTGGAAGCCCTGGCCAAGGACAATGACCCGTACCCGCTTCATCAACCCAATCAACTCTTCCGCAACGTGGACGGAGAGACGTTCGAGGACGTGACCGGCGGGGCCGGGCCGGTGTTTGAGCTGTCGGAGGTGAGCCGTGGCGGCGCCTTCGGGGATGTGGACAACGACGGCGACACGGACGTCCTGGTGGCCAACAACAACGGGCGCGCGCGGCTGTTGATCAACCAGACGGGACAGCAGCGGCATTGGCTGGGACTGCGGCTGATGGACCGGCGGCTCAAGAGGGACCTGCTGGGGACTCGAGTCGGCGTGTTCCTCGCCGGAGGCCGGACGTTGTGGCGGCGCGTCCGGACCGATGGGAGCTACGCCTCTTCCAACGATCCCAGGCTGCTCTTCGGACTCGGAAACGAGACGCGGGTGTTGAAGGTCCGCGCCGAATGGACGGACGGCACAAAGGAGGAGTGGGACAGCCTGCCGGTAAACCAATATACGGTTCTCTATCGGGGTAGCGGAACGGCGGTGACGAAACCATGAACCGGCGAAGGGGGCAACGCCGAGCCTGGGGTGACCGGCGGACGCTCGTTGCCGTCGCGGGTCTTCTGATTCCGTGCCTGTACTTCATGTCAGGTGTCGTGAGTTCCGCCTCCGGCGTCTTTACCGACGAAACTCATGCGGTCGGGATCGATTTCGTTCACTTCAACGGGATGTCGGGGGAGAAATACTTCTGTGAGGTGGTGGGATCGGGCGGCGCCCTGTTCGACTACGACAACGACGGAGACCTGGACCTCTATATCGTCCAGGGCAACATGCTGGGGCCGGAAAAAGCTCTGCAGGACGCCCTCTTTCCGCCGCAGGTTCCCCTGCCCCCGAGAGACCGCCTGTATCGAAACGACCTGGAGGTCCGTGCGGACGGGAGCCGCGTGCTGCGCTTTACCGACGTTACGGGGCAGAGCGGGATCGAGGCCACCGGGTACGGCATGGGGGCGGCCGTGGCCGACGTCGACAACGATGGCTGGATCGACCTCTATGTCACCAACTTCGGGCGGAACCAACTGTTTCTGAATAACGGGGACGGCAGCTTCCGCGAGGCGGTGCTGCCCGAAGAGGCCGCGCCCCGTTGGAGCGTCAGCGCGGCGTTCCTGGACTACGACCGCGACGGTTGGCTCGATCTGTTCGTGGGCAACTACGTCAATTTCAGCTTCTCCTACACCAAGGACTGTTTCGGGATCACGGGGCGCGTCGACTACTGCGGGCCCCTCAGTTACGAGCCGGTCCCGGACCAGTTGTTTCGCAACCGGGGCGACGGGACTTTCGAAGACGTGTCGGCCCCATCCCAGATCGCCCGGCAATACAATGGTTCCCTGGGCGTGGTCACGGCCGATTTCAACCAGGACGGCTGGATCGACCTCTACGTGGCCAACGACCAGCGGCCCAATCATCTTTGGATGAATCAGAAGGACGGGACCTTCAGCAACGAGGCCTTGCTGGCCGGCTGCGCCTTCAACAAGGATGGGAAGGCGGAGTCGAGCATGGGGGTCGACGCGGCGGACTTCGACAACGACGGTGACGAAGATCTGTTCATGACGCACCTCCTGAACGAGACCAACACCCTCTACCGGAACGACGGGAGCGGCTGGTTCGAGGACGAGTCCTCGGGAACCCGTCTCGCTCCCCCCAGTGTCCCCTACACCGGATTCGGCACGGCCTTTCTGGATTATGACAACGATGGCTGGCTGGACGTTCTTGCAGTGAACGGACACGTCGACACGCTTGACGTCCTGGCCAAGCAAAACGATCCTTATCCGCTTCATCAGCCCAATCAACTCTTCCGCAATTTGGAGGGGAGACGGTTCGAGGACGTGACGGGTGGAGCCGGCCCTGTTTTCGAGCTTTCGGAGGTAAGCCGGGGTGGAGCCTTCGGGGACGTGGACAACGACGGCGACACGGATGTGGTGGTGATCAACAACAACGGTCCCGTGCGGCTGTTGATCAACCGCATGGGCCAGCAGCGCCGCTGGCTGGGGCTGCGGTTGATGGACCGGCGGCTCAAGAGGGACCTGCTGGGGACTCGAGTCGGTGTTTTCCTCCCCGGAGGACAGACCTTGTGGCGGCGCGTCCGGACCGACGGGAGTTACGCCTCCGCCAACGATTCCAGGCTGCTCTTCGGACTTGGAGACGAGACGCGGGTGTTGAAGGTCCGCGCCGAATGGACGGACGGAATGGTGGAAGAGTGGAGCGCCCTGTCCGTCGACCAATACGCGATTCTCTATCGGGGTAGTGGTACAACGGTGGCGGGCCGATGAACTGGCAGAGGGGAGAACGGCGAAACCAGAGCACGAGCGCCGTTGGCCTTGCTCTGAGCCTGGGCTTCGCGGTCTCTGTCGGGGTCCCGGCCCCGGCGGAAGACCTTCCTCCCGTGGCGGATCTGGCCCCGCTGAGGGATGAATTCGACGCCACGGCGTGGGAGCAGATCGAGGCGGCCGTGAACCGGCTGCGCTCGGAGCCCAAGTCCGCGGAGGCCAATGGCAGACTGGGCATGATCCTCCATGCCCATGAACGCTACAAGCCTGCGGAGCCGCTCTATCACCGGTCACACCTGCTGGACCCGGGCCACTACCCCTGGGCCTACTACCTGGGAGTCGTCCGCGTCCCGCTGGGAAAGCTGAACGAAGCGGCGTCCGCGTTCCGCCGGGCCGTGGCGCTCAAACCGAACGACGTTCCGGCCCGCCTGGCGCTGGCGGACGTCCTCCGGCAGCTGGGACAGCCGGATGCGAGCCGCGAGGCGTACCAACGGATCATCCGGGACCACCCCGGCTCGGCCGTGGCTCACTATGGCCTGGGTCGGGTCCACGCCGGGGAAGGCGATCTGCCGCGAGCGGTCGAACAGTTCCGAAAGGCGTGCGACCTGTTCCCGGAATATGGCGCCAGCCACTACGCACTGGGTCTGGCTTATCGGGATCTGGGCGAAGGCGCCAAGATGCGGGAGCATCTCGTCCGGTTCCGGCAACACTCGACCGGGGAGCCGCCCCGCCGGGACCCGTTGCTGGACGCGATCCAGTCACTCGCCTCCGGAGCCACCCGGTATTTGGAGCAGGGGATCGCCCTTCGCGACCAGGGAGATTTCCGAGGCGCGGAAACGGCTTTTCTGAAGGCGCTGGAGATCGACCCGGATCACTCGGTGGTCCACGGGAATCTCTCCTCCCTGTACGTGGTGCTGCGTGACCCGGTCAAGGTGGAGGAACACTACCGCAAGGCGGTGGCCATCGACCCGGGCATGTACAAGACTCACTACAACTTCGGCATGTTCCTGGGCATGTCCGGCCGTATGGGGGAGGCTGAGGAGGCGCTGAGAAAGGCTCTGGAGATCAATCCCTACCACGCCCTGAGCCACAACAACCTGGGGTATATCATGGCGCAGAAGGGCCAGGCCGACGAAGCGGCGCGGCATTTCCGTCTGGCCATCCAGTACGAGCCCAATTTCCATCTCCCCCACTTCAACCTGGCCCGCCTGCTCATGAGCCAGGGGAAGCCCGCCGAAGCGGTCCGGCACCTGGAGAAGACGCTGGAACCCGAAAACGAGGGCACGCCCGTATATCTGCACACCTTGGCCCTGGTGCGGATCGAGTTGAAACAGTTTCAGAAAGCCAAGGAGGCCGCGCTGAAGGCGAAACAAATGGCCGCTGCGTCCAACCAGCAGTCCCTGTTGCGGGAAATCGAGGCACTCCTGACCCGGCTGGAGGCGATGAGTGCTTTCGGCACCGAGTAGGATGAGAGACTCCATGGGCCGTTTGCCGCGGGCATGCGTGCTGACTTTGGCCGTAGTCTTGGCCGGCGGACGACTGGAGGCAGAAGGGGACCCCGCATTCCGGGAAGCAGCCCGAGAATTGGGTCTGGACTTCCATCATTTCATCGGAGCTACCGGAGAGTTCCATCTGCCCGAGATCATGGGCTCCGGGGTCGGACTGCTGGACTACGACGGCGACGGCGACCTGGACGTCTACCTGATCCAGGGAGCAATGCTGGACCCGGCCAAGGCCCTCTCCCAATCCATGTTTCCGTTCCCAGGACCCGCCCCGCCGCGCAACCGCCTCTTCCGCAATCAGTTGAAGGAAACGGGCCGGCTCGGGTTCGTCGATGCCACCGCCGGCTCCGGCGTGGGCCACGAGGGGTACGGGATGGGTCTGGCCGTCGGGGACTACGACGGCGACGGCGATCTGGACCTTTACCTGACCAATTTCGGACCCAACGTGTTGTATCGGAACCGAGGCGACGGGACTTTTCGGGATGTGACGCAAGACGCCGGCGTGGACGATCCCAGGTTCAGCACCAGCGCCTCTTTTCTGGACTACGACGGGGACGGCCGTCTGGACCTCTACGTCGCCAACTACGTCTCCTTTACCGTCCGGGGAAACAAAGTCTGCGGCGAGCCCCGCCGGGACTACTGTTCGCCCAGCGTCTACGAGCCGGTGCCGGACCGGCTGTTTCGGAACCTGGGGGGTGGCAGGTTCGAAGACGTCAGCGAGGAGGCCGGGCTGGGCGCCGCCTTCGGGGCCGGGTTGGGCGTCATTGCGGTGGACGCCAACCGGGACCGCAGGTTGGATATCTACGTCGCCAATGACGGGACACCCAATCAACTGTGGATCAACGGCGGCGAGGAGGGCTTTGAGGATTTCGGGCTGATGTCCGGCGTGGCCTACAACGCCGACGGCGTGGCGGAGGCGGGGATGGGGGTGACGGCCGCCGATTTTGACGGCGACGGCGACGAGGACCTCTTCGTCACCCACAACCAGCGAGAGACGAATACCCTCTACCTGAGCGATCTGGCCACGGGGTTCACCGACGCCACTTCCCGGTTCGCGCTGGCCCAGGCAAGTGTCCCCTACACTGGTTTCGGCACCCTCTGGTTCGACTACGATCACGACGGCTGGCTGGACCTGTTCGTGGCCAACGGGGCGGTGACCGTGGATGAGAACCAGCCCTCCGATTCGGTCTATCCCTACGCCCAGAAGAACCAGCTCTTTCGGAACCACGGCGGGGGCGCGTACCGGGAAGTGTTCGCCTCGGCCGGGGGACCGGGACTGGATCTGGTCGAAGTGAGCCGTGGAGCGGCCTTCGGGGACCTGGACGACGATGGCGACGTGGATGTCGTGGTCTCCAACAACAACGGACCGGCGCGTCTCCTGCTCAACCAGGCGTCATCGAGCCGGCGCTGGCTCGGCGTGCGCCTGGAAGGCGAGAATGCCCCCTACGCCGGGATCGAACAGGCGGGAGTTGCCGTGCTGCGGGAGGGAGTCCGGCCCCTCCTGCGCCGCTGCCGAACCGACGGCAGCTATCTCAGCGCCCATGACGGACGGATCCTTTTCGGTCTCGGCACGGCTGTGGAAGTGAAGGGTGTGGCCGTCGAGTGGCCGGACGGCCGATGCGAGGTCTGGCCTGGCGGAGAGTCCAACCGCTATATCACGGTACGCCGTAGTTCAGGACAGCCTTGCGGTTCCGAGTGATGGGCCGAGTCACAGGCCTGTGCCGTCTAACGAGAAAGAGTGTTGGCAGTATACTGGGACGCATGATCCGGTAGTCGGAAGCGACGAATCATGGCGACAGCGAATCTGGACGGAAAGGCGATTCCAGGGCCGTTCTTCTTGGTCCCGCGGCGGGTCTGGTTGACTACGGGGATCCTGGCTCTGGCCCTTTTCGGGGGGAACCGGGAAGCCGCCGGGCAGGAGGACGGCTCCCGGGCGGCGGTGCAAGTGTTGCCGATTCCGGACACGGTGCTGGCGCCCGAATGGATGGAAATCCGAGGGGAACTGCAGATTGAAGGCAAGGACACCCTCGGTGTATTTCACGATTTTCGGTTCTCGGACCGCGTCGAAGAGAGTGGAATCGAGTTCCTTCACCGGATCGTGGATGATTCCGGGAAGCACTGGAAACCGGTGCACTACGACCACGGGAACGGAATTTCCGCCGCGGACGTGGACGGAGACGGGCTTGAGGACATCTATTTTCTCAACCAGGTCGGAGCCAATCAGCTCTGGAAGAACCTGGGCCGCGGCCGGTTCCGCGACCTGACCGAAGTGGCTGGAGTCGGCGTGCCCGACAGGATCAGTGTGGCGGCCTCCTTCGCCGACGTGGACAACGACGGCGATGCCGACCTCTTTGTCACCACCGTGCGCCAGGGGAACGTCCTGTTCGAAAACAGGGGCAAGGGCCGGTTCCGGGACGTGACCGGGGAATCGGGCCTCGCCTATACGGGGCACTCATCCGGAAGCGTGTTCTTCGACTACGATCGAGACGGCCTCCTGGACCTGCTCGTGACCAATGTGGGCGTTTACACGACCGAGCAGGTCGGCAGGGGAGGTTACTACGTCGGGGTGGACGATGCCTTCGGGGGCCACCTGAGGCCGGAGCGTACGGAGAAGAGCCTGCTCTACAGGAACCTGGGCGATTGCCGGTTCGAGGAGGTGTCCGGGAAAATGGGACTTGTCGATGAAGGTTGGAGCGGCGACGCCAATCCCATCGACGTCAACCGCGACGGTTGGCCTGACCTCTACGTCCTGAACATGCAGGGCAACGATGAGTACTACGAAAACGTGGAGGGCCGGAAGTTCGTCAAGAAGAGCCGCGAGTTGTTTCCCAAAACCCCTTGGGGATCGATGGGGATCCAGGTCTTCGATTTCGACAACGACGGGCGCATGGACATCTTTCTCACCGATATGCATTCGGACATGAGCGAAGGCATCCCTCCCCTCTTCGAGAAGCTCAAGTCGAACATGCAATGGACTCCGTCGCGCCTGGGCATTCCGCGGGAGCAGAGCATCTACGGGAATGCGTTCTATCTCAACCAGGGTCAAGGGCGATTCCGGGAAATCTCCGATCAGGTCGGCGCGGAGAACTACTGGCCCTGGGGCCTCAGCGCCGGAGATCTGAATGCCGACGGCTACATCGACGCCTTCATCGCGTCGAGCATGAACTATCCATTCCGATACGGGGTCAATTCGGTCCTGCTCAATGACGGGGGAAAGACCTTTCGGGACAGCGAATTCATCCTGGGAGTAGAGCCCAGGCGCGGAAACCGTACGGCCCGGCCCTGGTTCGAACTCGACTGTGACGGCGAGGACAAAACGCATTCAAGTTGCCGGCAACGGAGCGGGCGATTCGTGGTCTGGGCCGCCTTGGGGTCCCGCTCATCGGTGATATTCGACTTGGATGGCGACGGCGATCAGGACATCGTCACCAACGAGTTCAACTCCGAACCGATGGTGCTGGTCAGCGATCTGGCCGAGAAAAAGCCGATCAGCTATCTGAAGGTCAAGCTGCAGGGTGAGCGAAGCAACCGGGACGGTCTGGGCGCACGGGTGACGCTGCAGACCGGCACCCGAAGTTATACTCGGGTCCACGATGGCAAATCGGGTTACCTCTCACAGAGCCGGCTGCCCCTGTACTTCGGACTGGGGAATTCGAATACCGTGGACCGGATCGAGGTGATCTGGCCCTCCGGGGAACGCCAAGTTGTTTCGGGTCCCATCCCGACCAACCAACAATTGGAAATCAGGGAACCGGACGCGACAAGCGCCGGTTCCGAATGAGGTGAAACCATGAGCAAGGAAACCGTGAGCAAGAGAGTGTCTCGATGGTGGGTGGGTGTTCTGGGAGCGGCGGCTTTGGCCATTGCCGGTCCGGGCTGTGGTGGTTCGCCCCCAGGGGAGCCGGCAGCTGAGGAGCCGGCAGCCGAGGAGACCACGGCTCCCAGCCTGGTGACGCAGGCGGAGCACGAAGCCACCAAGGCCAAGTTGACGGTGCAGTTCAGCGACGATTTCAACCAGGCTTATGGTCCTCCGGACCAATTCGACCTGAAGCGGTGGACCCGCATGCCGACGGCCCGGGCGCGAATCCGGGACGGACATTGGCTGCTCGAGGTTGAGCGCGCGCCCCCGCCCGGTCCCGGCGAAGCCGTCCTGGGCGGTTTCGGCACCACCGGGAAGTACTTCAATCCCGGATTGGCCGGCACCAACGGCGCGGAGGTGACCGTCGGCGTGTTCAGCCACGAGGACTACCCCGAGGAAATGGACGAGAAGGGACAACTGGTCCAGGCGTGGAGCATCACGCTGGGCAGTTGGCACGGTTTCGTGGGTGGCCAGGAGGAGGAGGATCGGGGGGTGCAGCTCCATTTCGACCTGTTGCGGGACGACGGGCTCTTCGTCTACCTGGTGCGCGGTCTCAGGCCCGATGACTTCGAGAAGTATCCGAGGGACAAGTTCGGGACCGAAGAAGCCAAGACCATGACCCCCCAGGAGCTCAGGGTCGCCCATGAGGCGGCCATCGCAACGGGTGGTCCCTACGTGACCGTTCCCTGCATGGCGCTCGCCACCCGGGTTTATCGGGACCCGGCAGAGATCGCCGACTTGCTGGAGCGGCCCCGGCGCTGGGGGGTCTACCTGACCGACGACGCCAACACCGTCTACTGGACCCTGGACGACCAGGTGATGGACGTCCTGGACATCACCGGTTACTTCAGTTCCTCACCCAAGTCGGTGGAGGACGGCGCCCTCATCTCCATCATGGGAGTCGCCACGCACCAGCTCAACGTCTGGAAGATGGACGATCTGGCGTTTCTCGCGTCTCCCTGACGGAAGGTTCTCCTCCATTCGGGACTCGTTTCGGTTCCATCCGAAGGAGGAGGAGAGCGTGGGCCAACTGAGGTCCCCCAGTCCTGGACAGGCATGATCACCTCCGTTTTTGCGATTCAATTCATGGCGTTGACATTCCTCCTGGCGTCTCTCCTGGTGGCGCCGCCGCTCGCGGCACAGGACTGGCCCGAGTTTCGCGGACCGACCGCCCAGGGACACTCGGACGCCGTCGGGCTGCCCCTGACCTGGAGCGAAGCCGGGAACGTCGCCTGGAAAGTCCCCATTCCCGGGCAGGGTTGGTCCTCGCCCGTCATGCGCGACGGCAAGATCTGGCTGACCACCGGGATTTCCCAGGAGGACTCACCGCAGGCGCGCCACTCGCTTCGCGCCCTGGGGCTGGACTTCGATTCGGGCCGTCTCCTGCACGACGTCGAGGTCATCGCGCTGGAAGGTTCCCCCTCGCTGCACACCAAGAACTCGTCGGCGTCTCCGACGCCGATCCTGGAAGCGGACCGGGTCTACGTCCACTTCGGCGACTTCGGCACGGCGGCCCTCGACGCCCGGGGCAAGATTCTCTGGAAGACCCGGAACCTGCGCTACGTGGAGCAGTACGGACCCGCGTCGACACCGGCCATCGCGGATGACCTGCTGCTGATCAGTTGCGACGGCACCGATACCCAGTTCGTCGCGGCGTTGGACAAGAACGACGGCACGGTGCGGTGGAAGACCTTGCGCGAGGACGGCGACATGGCCTATTCGACGCCTCTGGTCATCGACGCCGCCGGTATGCGTCAGGTCATCAGCACCGGTGGCAACGTGGCCGCCTCCTACGAAATGACGACCGGAAAGATGCTCTGGTGGATCCGGTACATCGGTTTCTCCCAGGTTCCCCGGCCCCTCTTCGTCCACGGTCTGGTCTACCTGGTCAATCCCGCGCTGGGCAGGCCCGAGTTGTATGCCGTTCGGCCCGACGGCCGTGGAGACGTCACCAAATCGCACGTGGTCTGGAAGTGGCAGCGCGGGGTTCCCATCACGCCCTCTCCTCTGATCGTCGGGGATGAAATCTATTTCGTCAGCGACGGAGGAGTCCTCACCTGCCTGGATGCCAGGGAAGGGACTCTGCACTGGCGGGAACGGCTGGGAGGCAACTACTCCGCCTCTCCCGCCTTTGCCGACGGCAAGATCTTCCTTCTGGACGAAGACGGGAAGACGACGGTCATTCGGCCCGGGCAGCGTTTCGACAAGTTGGCCGAAAACCAATTGGACGGACGAACCCTGGCCTCCATGGCCATCGCCGGCCGATCGCTCCTGATTCGCAGCGACACTCACCTGTATCGGATCGAGAAACCCTCCAACCGATAGGAGGCGGTTTTCCTGCCGCCCACTGGAGGGGGGACTGTTAGTCCCCCCGTCTTCGGCGTCGCTATACGATCGGTCATTGGCCGGTGGAGGAGATTCCTAGTAACTTGGTTGAAACTCCGAAGAAGTCAAACCAAACGGAGATCACCCCATCCCAAAAGGAGCGCAGGAAAAATGAACAAGCTCACAAGGCGTGGATTCGTAGGGGCCTCCCTGGCAGGAACAGCACTCCCGACGACTGTCTGGACCCAGAGGAGCAACCCGGTTCCGGAGGACTACCGTCCGGTCACGCTTCGGCCGGAGATCCGGAAGGTGGTCGACGATTGCCGGCATTTGGCTCTGGAGGAGTTGAAGCCCACCCGGAGCCAACTGGAACGGGGTTTCGAACTGCATTACAGCAGCTACGTCGCCGACGTCTGCGGCTGTCTCTATGTGGCGGATCCTCTCTTTATCTGGAAGGGCGACCGTCTGAATGGTGAACTGGCAAGCTACCGAAACAAGCTGGAGAGGGACGGTCTGGACCCGGAGGATGTCCAACAGAGGGTAGTCAACCGGTGGCGCGACATGAAGGCCTTTGAATCCGCCTTCGACCCCCAATGGCGAGAGGACTACCGGAGCCTGTATCGCCTGGCGGGCATCGACCTGGCGGTGGAGGACGTGGGGCACTTCAGTGAACCCAGCTTCCGCGCCGGCCTCCAGCACACGGCACGGGCCGGGTTCGTCTACGACAAGATCAAGGCCGACGCCGTGCGCGTATCGGGAGTGGACGACCTGGATGCAGCCCGGCAGGACGAAAAGGTCGCCATCCTCCTGCACCTTCATGGCGCCAACTGGTTCGCCATGACTCCCGATCCAATTCAGACCCTGGACCTCTTCTTCGCCCTGGGAGTCCGGGCCTCCCAGTTGACCTATCACGAGCAGAACAGCCTGGCCTCATCCGACGATTTCGATGGTGAGAGAGACCGAGGGCTCAGTTCACTTGGCAAGCGGGTGGTTCGCCGGATGAACGAGTTGGGAATCATGGTCAACCTGGCCCACTGCGGGCACCGCTCGGGGCTTGATGCCATCGAGGCCTCCAGCGAACCGGTCATCAACGCCCACACGGGCTGCCGGGCCATCTACGACCACTACAAGAACGAAGACGACGATTATCTTCGTACGCTGGCCCGGAAGGGGGGCGTCGCGGGGATGTACGCGGGATACCTGTCGCCCGATCCGGACTCCGGTTTTTCCTTCAACGCCTGGTTGCCCCACCTGGAGCACGCCGTCAAGGTGGCGGGTATCGACCACGTGGCCATCCCCTCGGATCTGACCTTCATGCCGGACTACCCACCCCGGCCCATGTCGTGGAGCAACTGGCCCTACTACACGGTGGGACTGGTTTGCCGCGGATTCAGCGATGCCGAAATCCGGAAGCTCATCGGCGGGAACTTCCTGCGCCTCGCCAAACAGGTGCTGGACAAGCGCCCCTGGGGTCCCTTCATCGCCCGAGGCGAAGGATACAACTGGGTGGCCAGATAGCTGTGGTCTTGTATGGAGGGGCGATTTCCAATCGCCCGTACGCCGTGTTTCGGGAGTTTCGAAGAATCGGCGGTTAGGAAACCGCCGCCCCCACACCATCGCGGAAGGTGAACAGAAAAAATGAAGCCGCTTTCAAGACGTGGATTCGTAGGGGCCTCCCTGGCGGGAGCAGCACACCCGACCCATGTCTGGACCCGGAGAAGAAACCCGGTTCCGGAGGACTTCCGTCCCGTCACGCTCCGGCCGGAGATTCGGAAGGTGGTGGACGCCTGCCGGCATGCGGTTCTGGAAGAGTTGAAGCCCACCCGGAGTCAACTGGAACGGGGTTTCGAGCTACATTACGGCAGCTACGTCGCTGACCTCAGCGGTTGTCTCTATGTGGCGGATCCTCTCTTCATCTGGAAGGGCGACCGTCTGAAACGCGAGCTGGAGAGCTACCGAAACAAGCTGGAGCGGTCGGGGCTGGACCGGGACGAGATCCAGCAACGGGTGCTCAACCGGTGGCGGGACATGAAGGCCTTCGAATCGGCCTTCGATCCCCAATGGCGAGAGGACTACCGGAACCGGTATCGCCTGGCCGGTATGGACCTGGCGGTGGAAGATGTGGGGCACTTCTACGAACCCAGCTTCCGCGCCGGCCTCCAGCACACGGCACGGGCCAAGTTCGTTTACGACAAGATCAAGGCCCACGCCCGGCGAGTTTCGGGGGTGGAGGACCTGGATGCAGCCCGGCGGGACGAATAAGTCGCCGTCCTCCTGCACCTCCATGGCGCCAACTGGTTTGCCATGACTCCCGATCCGCTTCAGACCCTGGATCTCTTCTTTGCCCTGGGGGTCCGCGTCTCCCAGTTGACATCTCACGAACAGAACAGCCTGGCCTCCTCGGACGAATTCGAAGGCGAAAGAGATAAGGGCCTCAGCCGGCTCGGCAAGCGGGTGGTTCGCCGGATGAACCAGTTGGGAATGATCATCAACCTGGCCCACTGTGGCCACCGCTCGGGGCTCGATGCCGTCGAGGCCTCCAGCGAACCGCTCTTGAATGCCCGCACGGCCTGCCGGGCGGTCGACGACTACTACAAGAACGAAGACGACGACTATCTTCGCACCTTGGCTCGGCGGGGGTGTGTTGCGGGCATCATGGCCGCAGACTACTCTTCCGATCCGGACGCCAATTTTTCCTTCAATGCCTGGTTCCCCCATCTGGAACACGCCGTTAAGGTGGCCGGCATTGACCACGTGGGCATCCCGTCGAACCTGACCTTGACGCCGAGCGACCCACCCTGGCCCATGTCGTGGAGCAACTGGCCCTTCCTCACGGGGGGTCTGGTTTGCCGCGGACTCAGCGATGCCGAAATCCGAAAGATCGTCGGCGGGAACTTCCTGCGCCTCGCCAAACAGGTGCTGGACAAGCGCCCCTGGGGTCCCTTCATCGCCCGAGGCGAGGGCTACAACTGGGTGGCCAGATAGTCGCAGCCCAGGTCCGGCTCAATCGGCGAAACGAAACGAAAAGAGCCTGCTCCGTTCCATGTGGAACTTCAGCACGATGGAGCGCCCCTTCAAGCCGCTGACGTCGGATCCCTGGTTCCATTTCATGGTATGCCGCAGGCTGTCGCTCTTGACCGGCACCGCGTCTTTCCGGGCGAATCCTTCGATCGGTGTTCCCCCGGGCTCCAGGATCTCGACCGCCACCGACCCCTGGCTGGCATCGGCATTGACGACGAGCCGTTCTCCGGACATCCGGATCGGCTTGGTGGTCAGACTTCCGCTTCCGGCGTCGATCGACACGAAACCGTCCAGGCGGAGTTTTGCCAGGCCCACCTTGCCCCCTTGGACCTCTTCCCGGCGGGTCGCCCAGTGGAGGCCGCTGAACCCGATGTAGTAGATCCAGATCTCATCTTCCACCACGAGCGGGTGCTGCATCACGAAGAGCATGCTGCGGTCGAAGGCATCGGGCCGGGTTCCCAGAGGCAGGAAGACGTTGCGGTCTCCGGCGCGTTCCCAGGTCCGCCCGTCGCGGCTGAACGCCAACTGGATGTCGACCGTGTCGAGCCAATCGGGTCCGGATTGGATCTGTTGTGAGGTTGCGGTCTCCAGTCCGGGCAGCGTGTGGTAGACCGCGATGAAGCCGAAGTACACGTCACCGTACGGCATCCACTCCATGTTGTAGAACTGCTGGTTCCAAGGCGGATCTTCCCGGTCGGCGCTCATGATCACGCCCCGGGGCTCCCATTTGAGGAAGTCGTCGCTCTCGCTCTGGCGAACCTCGCGCCGCAGGAAGCTTCCCTCCACACCGGGCCACAGGTCCTCGCGGAGGTCCCGGCGGACCTTCCAGTCCGGTGGAAGGTAGACGGGATTGACCCGGGTGTGGGCGACGTAGGTGCCCAATCGAGGATCCCACATCACCGAATTGGGACTGTCGGCCATGGGAATCACCGGTTTGTCGGTGGCCCGCTTCCAGTGAATCCCGTCCGCGGAGAAGGCGATTCCGATGCCGTTGCCCGAGGTTCCCAATCCCGGAGAATCGTGCAGGTGGTAGATCATCTTGTAGCGGCGTTCCGGGTTGGTTTCGATCGCATCCTTGAAGACGCCTCCCGCAACCTCGCCCTTTCCGGCGGTGAAGACCAGGTTGTTGTCCTTGGATCCCTGGTGTTCCATCAGCCCCAGGTTGGGCAGCTCCCAGTGGATGCCGTCCTTCGAGGTGGCGTAGGCGAGGAAGACCTTGCTCCAGTCGTAGACGGCCGCGTCGTACCATATCTTTAAGAGCTGCTCTTCGGCGTCGTAGATGACGTTCCCCATGACGACCACCAGATCCTGGCCTCCGACCTTCTGCTCCGGCTCAAGTGCGAGAACCGGGTTTCCCTCGTACTTCACCGGTTGATTCAGCAGGCGGTAAGCTCTTTCCAAGGAGCCGATGACGGAGTCATCGACGAACAGTTGCTTGGTGGTTCCGACATCAACCGCCCCGTCCGAATGCCTGGTCCAACCCAAGCCTGAGAAGAGCGCGGTCAGGACCGCCGTCAGTAGTAGTCTCTTGATCATGATTCCCATATTCCTTTCGTGAACCAGGAGGGGACATCCTTGTCACATATACTCCTCGGAATCGGCGGTTAGGAAACCGCCGCTCCGCTCCGGCACATGATCAGCTCGCCAGTTTTTCCGGCATCGTCTTGCGTTTCCGGATCCGAAGCGGGATCCGGAAGTTGGCATCGGCGTCCGAGTCGGTTCCCGTCTCCCGAGCCAGAAAGAGGGGCACGTCCTCCGCCTGAGGATTGGTTCGATCATGGGCCGTGGGAAAGCTGCGCATGATGATCCGCTGCTCCCGGTTCAGCGTCTCGATCCACCGGGGATCGCATTGCCGCCGGTCTCCCTCCCAGAGCCAGGAGGGGCAGTAACTCACGAACATGTTCTTTCGGATCGTCTCCGAATGGTTGACGTCGACCCGGTGCCAGGTCCCGCAGTGCATCACCGTCATGCTTCCGGCGGGAACCACCAGGGGGACTTCCCCCGGGACGCTCTCGTGGGTGTAGTACTGCTCGAATTCCTGGTTTCGATGACTGCCCGGCATGTAGATGAAGTTGCCCATTCCGGCATGAGGCAGATCCGTGAGCCAGAGGCCGATGCAGAGGCGCAGAGGAAGTTCCGTGGAGAAAACGCCATAGGGCGTGGGCCGAGGCGAGTCCGGGTGCCACATGGACTCGTCCTTGAAGTCCGGGGGCCGGATGAAGATATCCGAGCGGTGGAGCTTCAGGAGCTCGCCGTAGAGATCGTAGCCGTACCCCACGTGGCGCGGGTGATCGATGAGCTCGCGCAGAACCGGATCGGCGGCGACGCAGTGAGGCTGCCGAAAATCCTTTCCGGGAGCATAGTTCGGATCGGTGGCGGCAACCCGGTCGATGGCCTCGATATAGCGTTCCACATCCTTTTGCGGAATGGCGTTTTCGAAGACCAGGATCCCGTTTTCCTGGAATTCATCCCATTGATCCGGGGTGAAGCCGGGTGGAGCCACACGGTAAGAACTCTCTGTCACGCGAGTCTCTCCTTTCAATTGCGGGTATCCTAGTGTGATGTCCCGCAAATACGTGTAGCAAGGCGCTCCACTTTGTCGATGA